>JAJFUB010000021.1 GCA_021372615.1 bacterium
CCCCCGCGACACCCACGACCTGTCTCCGTTAGCACGCGAACCTAGGCAAGTCAGCACTAGAGGCTGTCCAGTAGGGCAGACGGCCTCACCCGCGCGGGCGCACAGGAGAGGTCACTCGCGCTACCATACAATGAGGCACGGCCAGGCTCGTCCCCGCCCTCACCGTTCCGCCGCCGCTACGGCTTCACGTGGTTCGAGTCCCCGTTGGGCCAGTAGTGCCACGGCGCGAACCCATGCAGCTTCGTGGCCGAGTCATAGACGCCATCCGGCTTCATCCACTTGGCGTGCCCGTCGAAGAAGTTGACGTTCACTCCCTCATTGTGCGGCAGCGGGGTCATCCCGGGCGTGTACGTCGCGCCATAGCCGTGGGCCGCCGAGCACGACGCCAACTGGTTGTAGTTCTCCACGATCATGAAGTGCTCGGCCGGCGATTGGAACTGGGCCAGAGGCCAGCTATTGCCGTGATGGTAGTTGAACCCGTAGCACGCGTAGAGGTTGCCGGGGACTGCGGGCGGCCGGCTCGGACACGAGAAGAGTTGAGTGTTCTTGACGTACGGCATGATGAAGTTGGGCCAGAAGTACGGATCGGGATAGCGGTAGTTGGGCGCCCGCTCGTCGTAGTCCTGGCAGTACGCCATCGTCGCGATGCCCAGTTGCTTCAGATTGCTCAGACACGAGGTCTGGCGCGCCTTCTCCCGTGCCTTGGCGAACACGGGGAAGAGGATCGCCGCGAGAATGGCGATGATGGCGATCACGACCAGCAACTCGATCAGCGTGAAACCACGGCGCGTCATGGGTCCTCACACCCTTCAGTAGATTGCCGTCGGCCCCCGGAGCCATGCTCCGACGGTCGTGGCGGCTCCCTCGTGCGTCTCTCGACATCTCGCCCGGGGGGCGCAGGGGAGGCGCTGCGCTCCCCGGGCGGTCCTCACGCTACCTCAGTACGGCCAGGCAGGATACCAGTGCAGGTCCGACGTCGGTTCTCCCGAGGAGAACTTGCTGGCCGGATACCATTTCGCGTGCCCGTCCACCAGCGCGAAGTTACTGCCGCCGTTGTGCATGTTCCGCGCGGTCGTGTCCATCGCCGCATCGGAGTTGGGCACCAGCCGGTACCGGTAGTAGTTCGAGCTCTGCGTCTCGCACAGCATGACCGTCTCGGCCGGTGACACAAAGGCGGACAGCGCCTGCTGAGGCCAGCCGTTGCTCACGGCATACGTGCATAGGTACGTGTTGGCCGGCGCGTCGGCCGGGTCGAGGGCCTTGTCCCCTGCGCTGGGGCACAGGAAGATCTGCTGGTTCTTGGTGTAGGGGACGATGTACTGGTACCAGTACGGATCGCTGACAGTCGGGACCGCCGGAGCCCCCCAGTACCCATGCCACCGCTGGGACATCTCGTCGTAGTCCTGCACGTACATCAAGCTGGCGAGGGCCAGCTGCTTGAGGTTGCTCAGACAACTGGACTGCCGCGCCTTCTCGCGGGCCTTCGCAAACACCGGGAACAGGATCGCCGCCAGAATGGCAATGATGGCGATCACCACCAGCAGTTCTATCAGTGTGAAGCCATGCTTTCTCATGTTGAGTTTCCCTTTCCTCCTGAGTGGCGAATGTAGCACCGAATGACTGCGCAAACACAACCACCGCGCCATGCTCGGGGGGCATGACGCCAGCACGTCTGCGCATGCGGTTCTCTCTCAGGCAGCAGGGAGGCTAGGGGCCACGGGGACAGGCACAGCGCCGCGCCAGCACCAGCCGGGACGGCATGATTGGCAGTACGACTGCCGGACTCGCTGCGAGGCTGGGGCCGGGACGCTGGGGTGTGGGCGGCGTCAGGCGGAACCGAACCGGATGGACCCGCTGCCGCCACAGGCGGCCGCTCTCCTGGACGAGGCGGCACCGCTCGGAAGCGTCATGGCCGCGCAGGCTGCGAAGGAACGTGTCGGGGCCTGGCGCCAACTGGTCAAGCACCAGCCCCCCGGCAGCCTGGACGGCCGGCGCGCGCGCCACCACCGCCGGGCTCGTCAGCACGACGAGGGCCACGACGGCAGCCACAAACGTCAGGGGGTAGCAGTCACGCCTCATTGCCACGCGTCCCGTCAGGTCGGACACTCCCGCCAATCGAGGTATGTCTTCGCCACGGGCACGCCGATGTCCTGCTCCGTCCTTCCCCTTCCTGCGACGAACGTCTACTCTGGCGTCAGCGTCGTCAGCGTCAGCAGGCTCTGGGCGGGCAACTCGACCGCCACCGCGCCCTGAACGACAGGGACGGGCTCCAACTGGCGGAAGCTGTCCTCCGCCGAGGTCCGCACGGCCTGCAGGCGCGTCAGGTCGGCGGGCAGCCCGCTGAGGCGGGCCGATCGTGCCGCGCCCAGGTTCGCGATGTGCACCGTCAGGGCAGCGCCCGCGCTGAAGGCGGTCACCAGCACCTTGGGGTGGTCCGAGACCGTCGTCAGCGCCTGGGAGTGGTACGGCGTCAGATTGCAGAAGTGCTTCACAAAGAAGAACCGCACCGTCGGCGTGATGCGCTCCTGTCCCTGCTCCTCCTTGCTCAGCTTGACGATGCTGTAGTCGGCGGTGAACTCCCACTGCATCGTCCCCTGTGGCCGGGCATGCAGCAGCAGCTCCTGGTACATGCGCACCTCACGGAGCGCATAGGAGGTGTTGTCGTACGCCCGTGTGCGCCAGGCGCCCGCATCCACCCCCAGCTCAGTCACCAGCAACGGCAGCTTGAGGCGCTCCGCCAGGTCGCCCCAGGCCGCATAGTCGGCGGCGCTGCCCCCGCCCCACGAGTGGAAGGCCACCGCCCCCACGTACTGCATGGCCTCCGGGTCCGCGGCCGCCGGCAGCGCGTACGTGTGGGTGCCCCGCGGCCCCGTGGCGTCCGCCAGCAGCATCCGGGTCTTGAGGCCCTGGGCCTTGAAGTACGCACCGATACGCTTGATCGCGTCCCGGTGCTCCTCCGGCGAGAAGAACACCCGCACGCCGATGTTGGCCTCGTTGAAGCAAAACAGGTCCGGCTCCACCCCGTACTGCCGCCTGGCGTACTGCAGGTACGTCCCCAGCAGCTCCAGCAGTTCGGGCCACTTGTCCGGGTGGATGCGGTGGCGGCTGTCGCGTGGCGCGGCCCCCCCATCCTCGTACAGCCAGCCGGGCAGGTCCCAGATGCTGATGACGTAGGGTCTCCCCAGGCCCTGGATCTGCTTGGCCAGCTCGAACTCCCGGCGGAGATTGCTGCCGGCCTTGTCGCGGCTCTCGAACGCCGCCCAGTCGGGAGCGCCGGGATCCTCGTTGTCGTTCTGCGGCTCCCACTCGGTCGCCGTCAGCTCCGTCCGCGCCCACGCCTGCTTCAGGTGGCTGAGTGTATACTGCGTCACGGGCGACTCGATGGCGAAGCAGTAGTTGCCGCCAAAGCCATCGAGACGGTAGCGGGGATGGCCCGGATCAACGCTCAGCTTCGCGGGCGTCGTGTCCGGCTTCAGCGTCGACGTCAGCGCCACTCGTACGGCGGTGCTCTCGCCCGGCTTCAGGCCGGCGGCCAACTGGCAGAACGCGCTGTAGGTCTCAGTCTTCCACTCCCGGTTGTCCTGCACCGTGACCGGCAGCACTCGGTCCAGCGCCACGGCCAGACTCCCGTCACCGACCGGCATGCCGCAGGTCAACGCGTCGGCCTGCCCGCGCAGGAAGTGCCGGGCCGCCGGCGGGTCCACGGGCATCGTGGCCGCGGCCACTGCGGTTCCCCCGGCGGTCAGCGCCGCCTCCCCGCCGCGGAAGCGGTCCTGCGGCAGGTCCAGCCACAGGTACACACCATCTAGGTCCACCGCCGCTTCGGCGGTCACCCGCATCTCGACGACCACCTGGCCCCCCTGTTCCGACACCGTCTCCTCGTAACGGTAGAACTTCCCCGACTCGACCTCGATACGCCCCGAGCAGACCCGCTTCCCCTCGACGGTGCTGGTCTGGACATCCCGCGCGTCCGTGAGGCTGGGTTGCCTGCCCCAGCCGCGCAGCGGCAGACGGAAGTTGAGCACCACCGGGAGTTCCTCCCCGGCCACCGTCAGCGCCGTGACCCGACCGTTGCGATCCATGGTCGCGACCTGCGCGTGTCCGAAGGCTGCGGGGAGCATGACGACCAGCAGAGGGAGCAGAGGCAGGCGCATGGCAGACCTCCGAGGGGTCACCCGTGGCGGGTGTGGGTTGGGTCTCCACCAGGTGTTCGCATGTCGGGGCGGCGCCGGCGTCTCGCTCGTGCGCGCGCAGATGCCGGTGCCCCAGACACACCTCTTCACTTCCCTATCCGCCGCCGCCCTCCTCCCGCCCGCCGCCCCATGTGGGAGCGGTCACCGACCGCGACCTCCGTGCCCCCCGCCAGGCAGGCTCTCGCCCCCTTCCCGGCGAAATGACTGGTGCCTCTCAGCCTGCCCACGAGGTCCTCACACATGCGCCGGTGTCTCCTGTGCACTTCCCTTCTCGGAGCCCTCGCCATGGCCCACGCAGACCTGACCGTCCTGGATGCGCCCCTGTGGATCTTCCCGGACCAGATCGTCCGCGTCTGTCTGCAGCAGCCCGCCGGCTCCGGCCCCCTCACCGTCACTGCTCCGGCCACCATGAAGCTGCTCGACCAGTGGGATCAGGACAGCATCCAGCGCTTCTACTTCCGCTCCCTCACCCCCGGCGACGCCACCCTCAAGTTCTCCGGCGCGGCCGGCCAAATGGAGATGAAGCTGGAGGTGCTCCCCTGGTCCGCCGTCTTCCAGGGCCGTCGCTACAAGGAGATCAGCCTGCCGCGCCTCTGGCCGCTGGACCAGCCCGCGTACGGCGACCTCAAGACCCGGCATACCCTCTACGACGAGGACAACCTGAAGTCCCGGCGCGGCCAGAAGCCCTCGGCCCTCGCCCTCAGGTGGCACGACCTGACGGACGACCAGATCTTCAACATGATCCCGGGCCCGTCGGTCCCGCGCACATGCCTGATGAGCCTGAGCTTTGAGGGCCTCGGCAAGGGCTGCCCCGTCTGCGGCATGGAGGTCTACAAGGGCCGCAGCGGCTTCTACCCCTGGCTTCTGGACCCCGCCGCGCACCCCTGGAAGGTCGGCTGCCCCAACTGCAAGAACTGGTTCCCCTCCAACGACTTCGCCCATGGCGACATGCACTCCGGCGACTTCCCCGATGACGGCTTCGGCTGTGAGCCGAGCAAGCCCGTGCTCGATAACAACGGCAAGCCCTGGCGCTTCCCCTTCATCGCCTACTACCACGAGTGGCAGCCCTACATGCGGGAGTTCACCCCCGGCTACCTCGAGTGCGCCAACGCCTACGCCGCCACCGGCGACAAGACCTATGCCCACAAGTCGGCCGTCGCCCTGTTTCGTTTCGCCGAGAGCATGTTGGACATGTCGGTCAACCTCAACCACCGGAAGATGGCGGTCCGCGACGCCATACTGCGCGGCCCGGTCGGCGCCCCCACACCCCCCCGCCTCGCCGGCAGCTTCATGTACATCCAGCCCAACTGGGACACTCCGCGCATGGAAGATGCGGCCCGCGCCTGGGACCTCATCTTCGACCAGCTCGAGGGCGACCAGGACCTCCTGGCCTTCTGCCAGTCCCACCACCACCCGGAGATCACCTCGATCGCCGACTTCCGCCGTTTCGTGGACGCCGGCGTGCTGCGCGTCCCGATGCAGGCGTGTCTGGACAACGCCGTCGCCCGCAACTTCCCGATGGAGGAGACGACCCTCGCCACCCTCGCCCTGGCCCTGGGCACCGACAAGACCATGGACGTCGTGGACTGGCTGCTCAATGACAAGGGCATCCGCTTCGCGCTCACCAACAGCTTCTACCAGGACGGCAGCGCCTACGAATCCGAGGGCTACAACCACATCGCCATCCGGGACATGTCCCGCCTCTTCGAGACCCTCGAGGGCCTCCGCAAGCTGCACCCCGACCGGTTCCAGGCGCCGCGCTTCGTCTCGCTCCTGACCGACCCGCGCTACCGGCGCATGTTCGACTTCCCCCTCGAGTCCAGCCTCATCGGCCGCACCAGCCCCAACTGCGGCGACACCGGCAGTTGCGCCCCGACCACCCCGCTGCCCCCCGTCCAGGGCATCCCCTGCAACGCGGCGGACTGGCTGCAGGCCTACAAGGTCACCCGGGACCGACGGTTCCTGCAGGCGCTCTATGGCTCCGCCGGCAGCCTGCTGGCCAAGATCGCCGATCCGGCCGTCCGGGCCGAGGCCGAGAAGGCCGGCCAGGAGCTGGGCTGGCAGGTTCAGACCACGAGCAACTTCCTCGACGGCTACGGCTTCGCCATCCTGCGGTCCGGGGCCGGTGACAACCAGCGCGCCCTGTGGCTCCTGTACGAGCAGTACATCCAGCACCGCCACCCCGACATGCTCACCTACGGCTTCGAGGCGATGCAGCGCAAGCTTCTGCCTGAACTCGGCTACCCGGTCGGGTGGAACTACGCCGGCCACTGGGAGACCAACTGGGGGACTCACTACGGGGCGAAGATCGTCGGCACCAGCGCGTGGGCGTTCAACCGCGGCCGCCTCACCACTTTCGTGAACGCCGCCCCGGTCCAGGTCGCCGAGGCCGTCAGCACCCTCCCCGGCGCCCCCCAGACCATGCGCTCCCGTCTCATCGCCCTCGTGGACGTGGACGACAAGAACTGCTATGCCCTGTCTCTCGAGCGGGTGCGCGGCGGCACGGAGCACTTCGCCGTCTTCCACGGCCCCGACGGAGAGCCCGCCACCGAGGGCCTGAGCCTCCAGCCCTACGAGGGCACGGCGGCCGGGCCGGGCCACAGGTACAACGACTTCACGGGCCTGGCTGACAAGGAACTCTCCTGCCTCGCGCTCATGGCCCGGCCGCGGTCCGCGGTCACGGAGGGCCCCTGGAGCCTGGATGTCGCGCTCCGCAACCAGCAGGACGTGCATCTGCGCATGACCAGCCTCTCGCCCCTGGCCTCCGAGGTCACCCTCGCCAACGGCCAGGCGCCGGGCGGCCGGTCCTCCTACGACCTCACCTTCGCCCTCCAGCACCAGAAGGGCGACGCCCCCCTGGCGCGCCAGTACCTCAGCCTCCTGGAGCCCTACCAGGGGACGCGCGTCATCCAGCAGATCGAGCCCCTGCCTGTCACGGTCGTCACGCCGGGGCCGCAGCCACCGTCCTTTGAGCCGCTGGCCCTGCGCGTCACCGGCCCAGACTTCACCGACACCCTCATCATCCAGGCCCAGCCCGGCCCGACCGTTCAGGCCGGCGGCCTCACCTGCGACGGCCTCCTGGGCTTCCGCCGGGAACGCCGGGGCGCCGCTGCCCTGCAGACACTCATCCGCGGCACGAAACTCCAGGCCGCCGCCGCTCAGGTCGCGCTCCCCTGCGCCGACTTCCGTGGCACGATCACGGCCTGCGACTGGGCCAAGTCCACCATTGACTGCCGCTGGGACCCCGCGGCCGCCCCGACCGACCTCCAGTCGCTCGTGGGCCGGCACGTGCTGCTGAGCAACCCGGCGGGCAGTGCCGCCTCATACCGGGTCCAGTCCGCCACGGCCCTCCCCGGCGGCTGCCGCCTGGCCTTCGCCCTCGACCCCCGCCTGGGGGAGGGCTTCGTGAAGTCCTGCGCCGATGGCACTGTCGTCAGCACGATCAGCCTCATCAAGGCCTGCTACCCCTACTACGCCGGCAAGACCCTGGCCAACGAAGACAACAGCATGACCTACCGCCTTAAGGACGTCGTGCGCGGCGCCAACGCGGTCATTGACGAGGCCCAGCACGGCAAGGTCCCGGCGGCGACGCTCCAGACTCAGTTCACGGACCGGGACGGCGACGGCCTGGTTCGCTACGTCATCTACGACTACGGCGTGGGCGATCAGGTGACGGTGGACAACTTCGCCGTCACACACTGACCGTCTGTGGGAGCGGTCACCACCCGCGGCCTGTGGGAGCGGTCACCGACCGCGATGCTGTGGGAGCGGTCACCGACCGCGATACCGTGGGAACGATCACCACCTGCGGTCTGTGGGAGCGGTCACCGACCGCGAAGCCGTAGGAGCGGTCACCGACCGCGATGCCGTGGGAGCGGTCACCGACCGCGAAGCCGTAGGAGCGATCACCACCCGCGGTCTGTGGGAGCGGTCACCGACCGCGAAGCCGTAGGAGCGGTCACCACCCGCGGTCTGTGGGAGCGGTCACCGACCGCGAAGCCGTAGGAGCGATCACCACCCGCGGTCTGTGGGAGCGGTCACCGACCGCGACCATGCCGCAGTCCTCAGGAGGGTGCCCGAGATGCGACGCCAGGTGCTGACGTGCGCGATGTTGGGTTTGCTCCTGCAGTGCTCCGTCTGCGCCTTGGCGCAGACCACCCCCTGGCAGGTGGACCTGGCCGGGGAGTGGCGCTTCCACACCGGCGACAATCCGGCGTGGGCGCTGCCCGGGTGTGACGACAGCAAGTGGGACCGCCTCCATGCCCCCGCGCTCTGGGACAGCGGCGGCTACGCCAACTACGACGGCTACGGCTGGTATCGCCGCACCTTCGCGGCCCCGGCCGGCATCGCCGCCCACCCCGTGCTGGTCGAGATCGGCGGCGTGGATGACGACGACTGGGTATACCTGAACGGCAAGCTGGTGGGTGAGGGCAAGGGCTGCTACAAGCGCCGGCTCTACCGCGTTCCCGCCGGCCTCCTCCACGAGGGCGAGAACCTGATCGCCGTGCGCATCTACGACGGCAGCATGGGCGGAGGGCTGGCCGTGGGCCCCCTGACTATCCGTCAGGAGTCGCTGGCCGACCGTGTCGAGGTCACCTCCGTCCGCCTCTCCCAGCCCACGCCCACCCACCCGCGCATGTCCCTGGAAGTGGGCCTCACCAGCCGCAGCGCCACCCCCCCGCAGGTGCAACTGCACGTGCGGCTCACCGACTATGTCCGGCGCGAACTGGCCGCCGCCGATCGCGAGCTGTCCGTGCCCCCCGGCGGCGCCGTCACCGCGACCTTCCCCTTCGCCGGCGGCGAATGCCTCGATTATCGCCTCTCGCTGGCCCTGACGCAGGGGGCTGACCGGTGGGAGGGCTTCCGCTACCTGCAGGCCGATGCCCTGCGCGGCCCGCGGCGGGTCTGGCTGCTCAGCGGCACCTGGGACTTCCTGCCGGTGGAGCAGCTTGCCCCGACCCCGCCGTCGGGCGTATGGCAGACCACCATTGTCCCGAACGCCGCCTGGGGCGGCTGGCGCGGCCCGGAGCACAGCGCGTGGTACCGCCGCAAGTTCGACGTGCCGGCCGACCTCGGCCCGCAGCGGCTGGTGTTGCAGTTCGCCGCCGTCGCCCACGGGTGCGAGGTGCTCGTCAACGGCACGCGCGTCGGCTCGCATCTGGGCGGGTTCGAGCCGTTCAGCTTCGACCTGACCTCCGTCGTGCGACCCGGTGAGAACGAGCTATGTGTCGGGGTGACCGACTGGACGGCGGGCCTGAAGCCGGGGGTGCCGGTGCCGCCCGATCCCGAGAAGCTGCCGGCCGGCTGCATGATGATCCCCTTCGGCACCCGGGCCGCCAGTATCCGCGGCCTCTGGCAGGACGTCACGCTCGAGGCCCGCGCCCCGGTTGCCGTCGAGGCCACGAAGATCACCACCTCCGTCCGCGCGGGGACCCTCGGCGTCGCGCTCACACTGCGCAACGACGAGGCCCGGCCCCGCACGGTCAGCGTCGCCCCACAGGTCTGCGACGCAGGCCAGCCGGTCTTCTCCCTGCCGCCGCGCCAGGTCACCGTCCCGCCCGCGGGCACTGTCACGCTGCAGTGGCAGCGCCCCTGGGCCAGGCCCCGCCTCTGGTGGCCCTTCGACCCGCACCTGTACGACCTGCGCACCGAGGTGAAGCAGGACGGCGCCCTCACCGACCTGCACCACACTCGCTTCGGCTTCCGCGAGTTCTGGACTGACGGCCCGGACTACCGGCTCAACGGGCGCATCTTCCGGCTGCGCGGCCTGGTCTGCGCCCCGCGCCCCGAGTCCCCCGAGGCTCTCCGGCGGTACTTCCTGACCGGCATGGAGCGCACCAACTTCACGCTGGTGCGCCATCATATGTTCCCCCGGCCCCGCTACTTCTACGACCTCGCCGATGAGCTGGGCATGTGCCTGAAGGACGAGAGCGCCTTCTACTGCGCCGCGAGCAGCTATGCCCTCACCGACGACGCCTTCTGGGCGAACATGGGGCGCCATGTCGAGGGCATGGTCCGCCGCTCCTGGAACCACCCCTCGCTGTGCCTCTGGAGCACCGAAAACGAGATCCTGCACTGCGGCGGCAGCAACACCCCCGGGGCCGATGCCCGCATCTTCGAACTGGGGCAACTCATCTCCCGGCTCGACCCCACCCGCCCCGTGGAGTTCGAGGGCGACGGCGATGTCGTGGGCCGTGCCGCCACTGCCAACATCCACTACCCCCGCGAGTTCGGCTGCCACGACCACAACCTGTGGCCCAACGACTCGTGGTGGCTGGGGCAGGAGGGCAATGACCGCTGGCCCCGGGACCTGGTCTGGAAGCACGACAAGCCCCTCGTCATGGGCGAGTTCTGCCACTACCCCTACAGCCGCCCGCCCGGCGGCGTCTCCATCTTCGTGGGCGATGACGCCTACCGCTCCAAGGACACCGAGCGGGCCGCGCACGTGATGGGCGTGCGCTTTGTCTGTGAGGGCGCGCGCTGGGCCGGCGTCGCCGGCCTCAACCCCTGGGTCGGCGACCCCGTCTACGGCGAACGCTGCCTCGCCCCGGTCACGGTCATCCTCCGTGAGTGGGATCACCAGTTCTGGGCCGGCGAGACGGTCCCCCGCACGCTCCTCACCCTCAATGACACCCTCGCTACGCGCCGCCTCGAGCTGCGCGTGGCGATCCTGGACGCTCCCCCCGGCGCCTTCTCCTGGACCGCCTCACGCACCCTCGAGCCCGGCGCGCGCTGGGAGGCGACGGTGCCCGTGAAGGTGCCCGACCGCCCCGGCCGCTATCGCCTCGTCGCCCGCGTCCTGCAGGATGGACGGCAGCTCTACAGCGAGGAGCGCCCGCTGGTGGTGGCCGCGCGCGCACCGCTGGCGGCCCCGGCGGGCCTGCGCGTCGCCCTGTTTGACCCGGCGGGCCGCAGCGGACCGGCCCTGGCAGCGGCCGGCCTCCAGTCGTCGCCCCTCGCGGCCCTGGATGACGCCCCCCTGCGCGCCGTGGACCTGCTCATCCTCGGCGCCGACGCCTGGACCTCGGCGCCCGACGCGGGGCGGGACTGCCTGCCCCAGTTTGTCTCCGCGGGCGGCAAGGTGCTCGTCCTGCCGCAGACGACGCTGCCCGGCTGGCTGCCGTCCGGCGTGGTGCTCGACAGGACCCGCGGCGCCACCATGACCTACGAGCGCTGGCCCGGCCATCCGCTGCTGGCGGGGCTGGACAGCGCGGGACGCGACCTGTGCTGGTGGCGCGGCGACCACTTCGTCGCCCACGACCTGCTGCGCAAGCCGCAGGCAGGCAACTTCCGCATCCTCGCCGAAGCCGGGGGCAAGGGCGGACTGCAGTGGACGCCGCTGCTCGAACTCGACGCCGGCCAGGGCTGGTGGCTTCTGTGCCAGTACCTGGTGGACAGCAAGCTGCCGGGCGAGCCCGCGGCCCGCGCCCTGCTGCAAAACGCCCTCACCTACGCGGCGCAGCCCGCCGCCCCGCTGCAGCGCCGCGTGGCGGTCCTCGGCTCACCGACACTGCTGCAATACCTCGCCGGGCTGGGCCTCGCCGCCGACGAACTGGGCGGGCAGTCGCCTGACGGCTACGACCTCATCATCGCCGAGGGCGCTGCGCTCACCCCGCAGACCGCCGCGGCCCTCCGCCAGTGCGCCGAGGCCGGCAAGACCGTCTGGCTCTACGCCGCCGGGGGGGCCGCCCCGGGGCTGCTACAGGCCCTCGTCCCCGGGTGCCAGGGGTCTGCCGCCGTCAACGCGCACGGGCGCGCCGTCAAGCTCGCGCACGACGGCCTGATGGCCGGCATCTCCAACGCCGATCTCTTCTGGTACCGCGAGGACTGCTGGTACGAGGACTGGGAGGGGCGCGGCACCGGCCTGGCCGACGAGCCCTGCACCACGCAACTGCAACTGGACGCCACGGCCCGCGTCTACGCCGAGCCCGCCTGCGTGGCCGAAGTCCCGGTGGGCAAAGGGCGCGTGGTACTGACCACGCTTCGCCTCGATGAGGCGCAGCCCGTCGTGGCCGCGAAGGCCCGCCGCCTGGGCTCGACTCTGCTCACCAACCTCGGCGTCCCGCTGGGCCGCCGGCAGGACGACCTCACCGGCCTCAAGCAGCGCCCCCTGGACCTGCAGCGCTGCTTCACCGCGACCTTGCGCGACGAGACCGCCGACGACGGCCAGGGCGGCTGGACCGATCAGGGCGCTCAGGACCTCCGGGCCCTACCTGCCGGCGCGCTCCGGGCGGCTGGCATGACCTTCGACGTGCGCCCGGGCTGCATAGCCCTGCGCTCGGCGGCGCACCTGCGCTTCCAGCCGGACAGGGTGAGGGACATCCCGGTGGGTGGACCGTGTGTCGCCCTGCACCTGCTGCACGCCGCCGCTTGGGCCGGCCCCGAGGGCACGAGCGTGGCGCGGCTACGGGTCGTCTATCAGGATGGCAAGGAGGCCGTGGTGCCCCTCGTCACAGGGGTGAACATCGCTGACTGGTGGACCCCCGCGGACCTGCCCCAGGCCCGCGTCGCCTGGCGCGGCCCGTCCGCCAACGGCCGGATCGTCGGCGTGTACGCCACCACCTGGCGCAACCCGCGCCCCACCGCCCCCATCGCCACCGTGGCCGTCGAGAGCGCCGGCGGCGACGCGACCTACATGCTTCTGGCCCTCACCTCCGGCGAGAAGCCCTGAGGCGCACTGACGGCGTTCTCCTTGCCCGCAGGCTCCTGGGGCCTTCGCGGCGAAGGGTCCCACCGCGTTACTTCACAACCGTTGCTTCCAGTCCAGTTGCGTGGGAGGCGGGTTGACATGATCGCGTGGCTTCGCGGCACATGCATCTCCCTGGCCATGGTAACGCTGCTGGCGCTTGTGGCGGCGCTCCCGGCTACCGCCGCCGACTACGAGCTCAAGATCGCGGACGCCAGGCTCCTCCTCAATGGCGAGCAGGCCCCGCTCCGCCCCGCGCCCGACTACTTCGGCCCCGGTGTCACCGGGCACGGCCTGTGGGGCACCCCCTTTTACCACACGCAGCTCATCTACACCGTCCCCGCCCTGCCCGCCGGCAGCTACGTCCTCGGCATGCCCATGTCCGGCTTCGGCTATGTGGCCATCCCCGAGCACCTGGCCAAGCGGGTCCAGCTCGTCGTCAACGATCGGCACTACCCGTGGACCAGCATGACCGAGCCGATGCTGCCCGAGAACGCGGCGGAGAAGACGCGGTACCAGGCCGAGCTGCGGGTGGATACGCCGGTCCGCCTAGAGCCCGGCGATGTCGTCCGGGCCGTCTACACCCTCAACTGGCATGACCTGGTCGTCGGGCCCATCCGCCTGTATCGCACCGCGCCGGGCGATGCCGTAACCCACTTCTGGAACCCCGGCTGGGCCAAGCCCCGCGACCTCTGGTTGCTGGCGAAGTGGGAGGAGACCAGCCGCGCAGGCAGTCAGGTGCACCAGCCCTGCCTGCTGTACAACCCCGGCTCCCTGCCCCGCACCTTCCAGCTGCAGGTCCAGGCCCGCGACTTCCTCATGCAGGACCTGCTCTCCAGGACCGAGACGCTGACTCTCCAGCCGGGCGAGAAGCGCTCGCTGGCCTTCGACCTCTCCCTCCCGCCGACGCGTTGGTCGCGCCTCCTGCTGACTGCCACCACCCCCGACGCCGGTCCGCCCGTGCACCTGGCCAGGTTCTTCGTCAATGATCTCACCGAGGGCCCGCGCCCCACCGCCTGCCTCAACGGTGACTGGGAATGGTGCCAGGTCCCCGGCGCGGAGCCCGGACCGGCGCCGCCGGCCAACGCCAGGTGGGAGCAGATCAAGGTCCCCAGCCTCCAGAGCCCCGAAAAGACCCACTGTGCCTGGTACCGCAAGGTCTTCTCCGCCCCGCCCCACGCGCGCGGCGAGCGCCTCATTCTCAAGTGCAACCAGGTGCTGAGCGAGGCGCGGTTCCTCCTCAACGGCAAGCCCGTCGGCTACGAGTACCAGGGCTCGCAGCCCTTTGAGGTGGATGTGACTGCCGCCTTCAAGCCGGGAGAGACCAACGAGCTGCTGGTGGGCGTGCGCGACTGGATTGCGTACTCGCCGGTGAACCAGGAGCGAGTGCGCCGGGGGGAAGCCGCGGTCTTCAAGGACGGCATGGTGGCGGTCGCGGGCTATCCGTGCGCCATGGGCCTGGGCCTCGGCGGCAACGTCTGGCTCGAGGGGCGGCCTGCCGTGTCGGTGCAGGACGTGTCCATCGTGCCCGCCGTCCGCGGCAAGACTCTGTCACTGCACTACACGCTGCGCAATGCCACCGCCCGGGCGCAGGTGGTCGGCGTGAGGCCGGTCCTGCTCGACGGCGGGAAGCCGGTCAGGACGCTGCCACGCGCGCAGGCTACGGTCCCAGCCGGCGGCGCCGCCACCGTCACGGTCGAGCAGTCCTGGCCCGAGGCGAAGCTGTGGTGGCCTGACGCTCCGCAGCTCTATGTCCTGCAGACCGACCTCGAGCCGACGACCGGGGCGCGTGACCGCCACCTCGAGCGCTTCGGCTTCCGCGAGTTCCGCCATGAGGGCACTGCCTTCTGGCTCAACGGGATGCGGGTCAAGCTCCGGAGCAAGTGGGCGGGGATCGGCTCCGGCTACGGGTGGGCGCTGGAGCAGTGGCAGCCCGAGCGCCGCCTGGAGCGGCTGTGGGAGGCCCACTGGTACACCCGCGAGATCGAGAGCAGCCAGCTATCCCGCTGCCACAACATGGACAGCGTCCCCGAAGTCTGCGACATCGCCGACGAGTCCGGCCTGATGATCAAGATCGAGGAGGCCGACTTCGCCCAGCAGAAGTTCACCTTCGACCCCGCCTACTGGCAAAACGCCCTCGCGCACCATCGCCGCGTCGTGGACACCTACAAAAACCACCCCAGCGTCGTGATCTGGAGCGCGGGCAATGAGAACATGTGGGGCTGGCTCTACTTGGGCGAGTCGGTGAAGACCGCCGGCAACCGCCACCAGATCGAGATCGCCCGGGCGATGCACGAGCACGACCTGCAGCACCGGCCGGTCGAATGGGAAGCGGACGGCGACCTCATGGGCGGGTGGGAGTACTACGCGCTGCACTACCCGCGCGAGATCAACGCCGCGCCCGACGTGCCCAACGGCGCCTGGTGGGGCCCCCTCGACGGCAAGACGGTGGTGCCCTACTCGATGGGCCCGGTCACCCTGGGCGCCAAGCCCCTGACTGTCGGCGAGTCCTGCATCCCGGATTCCTTCGCCCACCCCTACGGGCAGACGATCTTGCTTGGCGATGAGGCCTACCTCGGTGGGAACTACTGGTGGGAGGGCTGGCACGAGCTGAGTCGCTACACGATCAATGGCTTCCGGGATGTCGAGTTCGCCCTCATTGACCCCTACATTGATCTGGCGATGCTGCCGCCGCAGGCCGTGGTGCTCAAGGAGGAGACCCGTAGCGTCGTCGGCGGGCAGCCCGTCCAGCGCCATGCCAATGTGCACAACGACGTGATGCGCCCGGCGGACCTGCTGCTGCGCTGGAGCCTCACCGCACAGAAGCGACTGTCAGGCGGGGAGAAGGCGCTGCACATGGCCCCGGCGGAGTTGCAGCGCCTCACGCTGGTGATCCCCACCCCCGCGGTAGCGGCGCCCACCCCGGCCCGGCTGACGGTGGAGTTGCTCGAGAGCGGCCAGGTCGTCAACACCCAGACGCAGGACTGGACACTGCACCCGCCCGTCAAGGTGCAGGCAGGTGACACCTCGGCCCTGGCGCTGTACGACCCGGTCGGCGACACCACCGCCACCTTCCGCCGGCTGGGCTTCGCCCTGAGGCCCCTGCCCGCCCTCGGCGAGGTCACCGGCTCCGGGTTGATCATCGGGCGCAACGCCCTCAAGCAGCCCCCCGAAGGCCCGTGGCGCGAGATGCTCAGCGGCTTCGTGCGGCAGGGTGGCAAGGTGCTGATCCTCGAGCAAGACGGTGCCCCGGACTTCCTCCCTGTGCCCGTGTCGCAGATCGCCGGCCGCAACAGCACCATCGCCCACGTGCGAGCCACCGACCACCCGGCGCTCAGCGGCCTCGCCGCGGACGACCTGCGCTGGTGGGCGCCGGACCACCTCGTCAGCAGCGGCAACATCCGCAAGCCCCTGCGCGGCAACTGGCTCCCGCTGGTGGACGTCGGCTCGGTGGACGGACTCGTGGACACCGCGCTGATGGAGCAGTACGAGGGCCAGGGCAGCTACCTGCTCTGCCAGATGGCCCTGACTGACCACGCCGCCGCCGCACCGCCGGCCGCGCGCCTGCTGCAGAACCTGCTGCAGTACCTGGCGCGCCCCGGCTGCTACCGGACCGCCGGCGCGACGGCCCTGCTCGCCCCGGCCGGTGGCAAGCTGCGCGCCGCCCTCGACGACAGCCGCCTGGTCTACGAGGACATGACCGGCAAGGCCGATCAGGTCACCGCCGAGCGCTTCGTGACGTGCCTCGCTGACGCCTCCGTCCTGGACGCCGCCACCGCGCAGGCCCTGGGCGCCTTCGCCGCGGCGGGAGGGCATGTGATGATCCATCGCGCCGGCCCCGCCCAGCAGCAGCTCCTGCAGCAGATGGGCGGCGTCCGGCTGCGCTTCCTGCCCCTGGACAAGCAGCCCAACGACATCTGCTACCACGTCTTCCGTCGCGGCAACGCCGGACTGATGGCCGGCCTCTCGAACCACGAGTTCTTCTGGGTTACCAACCGCCTCTTCGCCGACCTGCGGCACAACGGCGGCTGGTGGTCCGGCTACGATTGCCCGCCCCAGGAGTGGATCGCGGACTACTTCGTCTCCCCGGGTGACGACCTGGCCGACCGCGCCGAGCGCCTCACCCGCCCCGGCGGCCTGCTCCAGATACCGGTGGGCAAGGGCTACCTGCTGCTCAACCAGTTGCGGCTCGACGAGCCTCACCCCGACTGCGCCGTCACCGTCACGCGGCTGCGGTCACTCCTGCTGACGAACCTGGGCTGTGCCCTGCGCCCCGAGGGCGGCTCCCTCCTGGCCCGCCAGCGCCGCCTGCGCGACTACGACTTCTTCAGCGTGGACCTCTCGCCGTATGCCAACCGTGGCCTGCGTGATGACAGGGCCGCCGGCCTCGTGGGCTGGACGAACCAGGGCGAGAACGACATGCGCGCCCTGCCCACCGGACAGCAGCGCTTCGCCGACATCCCCTTCCTCATCTCCACGCCCAGATCGGCCGTCGTACTGTACTCGCAGTCGGCCGAGAACGCGGGCCTGCCCCGGGAAGTGAAGGGCATCAGGATCGGGCGCCGCGCCGACACGCTCTTCTTCCTGCACACCATCGCCTGGGATGCCCTCAACCCCTTCAAGTACCGGGTCAACTATGAGGACGGCACGGTGCTGGAGATCCCCATCGTCCGCGGCCAGCAGGTCATGGACTGGTGGACTGACCCCACCGGCGAGGTGGAGGCGATGGCGCGCCACGGCATGTTCGTCGCCTGGCGCGGGGACAACCCGATGCACAGGGGCGTGACCCTCCCCGGCTGGGAGTGGCGCAACCCCCACCCGGACAAGGTGATCCGCGACCTGGACTTCTGCACCGTCCCGGAAAGTGGCTACGTCCCCGTCCCCGTCCTGGTCGCCCTCACCGGCGCGGTGGCCCGCCCCGCTGCCGGCGTGGTGGAGGACATCATCGGGACAGCCGGGATCAAGGTGCGCCTGGGTACGCAGCTTCAGGACGTGTACTACCTGGGCGTAGCCGGCCTGCGGCCCGACCACCGGGTCTACCAGCAGGCCCTCGCCGCCCATCGCGCCCTGGTGGTCGGCCAGAAGGTCTACCTCCAGTGGGACGTAGTGCGCGAAGATGCCGAGGGGCGCAGCATCGCCTGGGTGTACCTCGACCCCGACATGTCGCGCATTGCTGGTCTCGCCAACGCCAGGATCATCGGCGATGGCCTCAGCCCCATCGGCGCCTTCTCGGGCAACGACCGCCATCGCACCTACCTCGAGAACCTCGCCTTCATCGCCCAGCAGCGTAAGGCCGGGATGTGGGCCGAGGGGAAGTAGCCCACGCCACGCGCGTGGGCGCGGACGTCCGGAAAGCGAGTGACCGATGCAGCGGACCGTCTCGATCATCGCTGTGCAGCTCCTGGCGGCCCTCGCCATGGCGCAGCCGCTCGCCAACCTGCTCCCGAACCCCTCGTTCGAGATGGTGGAGCCGCCGCCGCCCCAGCGCGACCGCCTCGTGCGCGGCCTCCCTGACCCCGCGGACGAATGGCTGCCGCGCACCTTCCAGCTTTGGGGAGACGGCGACGCCCGCTGGCGGTGCCCGGATGACCCGCAGCAGGCCCACAGCGGCCGCCGCAGCGTGCTGCTCGTGGCCGGGCGCGGCGCCGCCGGCCTGCGCTATGGCCCGCTGCCGGTCCCCGCGCCGGGGCCGTGGACGGTGCAGCTGTGGGCGAGAGGGGAGGGGCAGATCGTCGTGGGCGGCCACCGCACATATCCCGACAAGTGGGAGCCGCTGGGGCAGGAGAGCGCGCTGGCGGTCTCGCCGGACTGGCAGTGCCTGCAGGCGCGGGTCGAGCCGGACGCGACGTGCGGCTGGTGGCTGCTGCAAGTCAGCACGCGGGGCCAGGCGCAGGTGTGGCTGGATGATATGTCCGTCTCGGGGCCCGGCCTCCCCGCCGTAGCCCTCCCGCCGCCGCAGGCTCTGACCGCCGGCACGCACACCCTCCTGCACATGCCCTGTGAGGAGCTGCCCGACCCGAGCCGCTTCTTCATCAAGGGCGAGGTGCGCGTGGCGGCGGGAGGACGCTTTGGCAACTGCCTGGAGCTGGGTCCGGGGGCATACCTGGCCTGCCCCACCGCGGGCCACGTGGCGACCGCCGCCGGCACCATTGAGTTGTGGGTCAATCTGCTGTCACCGGGCTGCGACGGGGTCGGCCTGAACCTGGTGGGTGTGACCGGCTGGGACGGCCTGGGCCTGTGCAAGGACCAGTACAGCCACCTCTCGTTCGACTTCCACGCCAACTGGGCGCCCCTGTGCCGGGCCTGGGCCGATGGCTACACCTACACCTGGCGTCCGGGCGTCTGGCGACACCTCGCCGCCTGCTGGGACCAAGACCTCATGCAGGTCTTTGCCGATGGCAAGCTGATCGCCTGTGCCTACGAGCCGCGCACCCCGGACATGCTGGGCCCCGAGTTGCACCTGGGCGATGCCGGCATGAGGCTGGACGACCTGCGCCTCTCGGATGTGGTGCGCTACCGTCTGCCCATGCCGCCGCTGCGGGTCAAGGGCCAGCGCGGCGGCCAACTGCCCCGCAGCAACTGATCGGCGCCCGATCACATGCCCCCGCGCCGCCCATGGGCGCCGCCGAGACCGCTTGCGGTCTCACGTGTGCGGCGGGGCCCCACAGCCTGCAGCGGGGCCCGCTCCGAGCCAGACTGGAGTTTGGAGAGTGGGTCCATAGGCCGAACTGTACGCCAGCAAATGCCCCGTTTCCGGCCTTTTCGTGGCCCCCAACTGGACATTGACCCCGGCACTTGCTCCCACCCATGAGCGGTGTCCGCACGGGGCCTGTTGGAGGCAACTACTCGCCACTCCCCCCAACACGCCTCCCTGTGCCGTTGACGAGCAGCCAGCGTTGCGTATGGAGGGCATGGAGGGAAGGATGCAGGAAAGGTCATTGCCAAGGCAGGGCCGAACTGCTAATCTGCATTGACCAGAGCTAGACTCGCGCCTTCGCCACGCAATCCGGAGGGGGTTCTACCCATGCCCAGCGACGATAGGACCATTCACGACATCCCCGTCGACAAGGTCCGAGTCAGCCCTCAGAACGTCCGGCCGCACGTCGCCGAAGACGACCCCGACCTGCAAGAACTCGCCGCCAGCATTGACAAGTGGGGCCTGCTGGAGCCGATTGTCTTGCGCGGCGAGTACGACCCCAACGCGCAGACCTATGAGCTGTTGGTTGGTCAGCGGCGGTGGATGGCTCACCGCTTTCTCCCAACAAAGAAGACCATTGAGGCTATCTTCGCAGGCGAAATGGACGATACCGAAGCGCTCATTCGGTCCCTCACCGAGAATCTCGTGCGAACCGACCTCACACGGGGCCAGATCATGGATGCGGTCGGGAAGCTCTACGACCAGTTCAAGAGCGACCGCAAAGTAGCCGAGCGGACGGGCCTGCACATCACCACCGTCAGGAAATGCCTCAATGTTCGGAAGTACGTCGATGGGTCCGAGCGGCTGTCCCACATGCTGCACGACCGCGCTCAGGGCGTCACCCTGGACGACGTCAGCCGGGCCTTGAAAGCGGCCAAGTACGATATGGACATCGCCGTCAACCTCCTGGAAAAGGTGAAGCACGAAGGGCTCAACCCCACGCAACAGTCGAGACTAGTGGCTCTCGCCCTGGATCTGGACGAGCTCAATCCTGACAAGGTTGACCAACTAGTGTCACAGGCGCAAGTGCCGACCTACCAGAAGGTGCTGATGGTTTCCCTCGGCGACGACGCGCGCGGAGCGCTCGCGCAAGCTGCGTTTGATTTCGGCATGTCAGACGAGGACCTTGCCGTGCAGGTCATTGAGGACTGGCTCAAGGCAGAGGAGCGCCTGTAATTGACTGTCGACCACACCGGGCCAACGCCTGCTGTAAGTGAGAAATGGCTGGAACTGATCGCGAAGATCATAGCCAATACCAGGCGCCGCCGACGCAAGCTCAATCTGACTGAACTCGCCGAAGTCATCGAGGAAGCTTCCGCGTTGCTGGGGGGCCTCGTACCACTCGCCGAGACGGTAAGTCTGTCGGAGGAAATGCTGCGTGAGTTCCTGCTGGTAAAGAAGCTCGTTCCCCGCGCCAGAGAACTTGTCCGGAGTCGACAGATTGACAGCGTCGACGCAGTGAGGAGCCTCTCACAGCTGCGCCCGCAGGATCAGGAGATGCTCGCCGAAGCAGTAATATCTGGTCGTTTCACAACTGACGACGCCAGGGCCGCGATCGCGTTCATGAAGGCCATGCCAGAAACAGACATGGGCACCATACTTGACATGATCGACCAATCGCGGAACATCGTCGAATACGTGGCCGAGGTTGTTGTACCTCCGGCGACCGTCGGACCCGAATCCCTGCGGGAGCGGTTTGCAGACATCGTCGGGGAGGAGAACGTGCGCACGGCAACAGTAGAGGGGCGGGTCGCTCTCATCGGCTTGAGCGCGGCGGGACGGCGCAGACTACAGATGGAAGCGAAGCGGCGCCGCATGACAAAACGGGCGCTCATTCACGAGTTGACCCACAAGGGGGCGTGACGTGAGCAACAACGACTATTGCCTGACGGGAATGCTGTGGGGCGACCTCGCTGCCAAACTTGAGGGTGCCGTTCGGGAACTATGGCGATACCGCACTGAAGAAGACCTGCCCCCCAGGAGTGGTCCGGGGCAAATACACCCCTTCGTTAGGGGGCTGTACTTCTCCGCGAAGGTCGTGTATCTCCTGCGGAGGCTGTTCGCCCAGCAAGGGATAGGCCTGCAGGTGAACTGGGGGCAGATTCTGCTAGACGGGAACTGCCTCTGCTCTAGGGAATGCGACGTCATCGTGCATCACGAAGGAGGGGTGCAATGGGACGGCGACACAGGAGTGTTTGACTTCTGGTTCGTGCCGCAGAGCAGCGTAGTCGCAGTGGTCAGCTGCAAGGCACAGAACCTGACTGCTCCTCCGGCAGAGGAAGAAGCGTTCGCCGCTTCAGTATTCCCCCTCGTCAAACAGGTGTTCCTGTTGGCTGAGGCATGCCCGTCCGCGGACTCCGGCGAGAAACTGCGTACAGGCGCAACGGCGCTCGGCTTCACGGACTGCTGGTGGCTGTACGCGGGAGACCCCGACACGCCTGACGTGATCCTTGCTCAGCCGCAGTGGCGCGGGTTCTTCGACCGGATGCTGCAAATCGCCACGGTAGGAGACGCTGGCAACCACCAACCCAGCGACTCTCCGGATGCGGAGGGAAGCTGATGGGCGCATCCTCAAGTGCCAATGCCGGCGCTACCTCGGATGGCTGCGGCTACGATGCCCTCTGGGCAGAGGCAGCCAAGCGCATTGGACATGCGGACCTCGCGGGGCTTAGGGTCCGCTGCCCCTCGTGCCATCGGACCGGAGCGCTGGTATCGAAGTGGCAAGCCAAGACGCCCGTCAAACCGCTCTTCATTGTGCACACGAACGGCAACGGCCATTTCAAGCCCTGTAAGTTGGACAAGCAGGAAGCCGAATCTGCTAGACATAAGGCCCACCTCACTCCAGGTGACGTCATCAGGACGTTCGCCCTGGGCAAGCCCTACGTGCTCTTCAGCGGCGGCAAGGATAGCGTGGCCACGTTGTTGTACCTGCAACGACTCGCGGAAAAGCACCACGTCAAGTTGACGGCCTTGCACGCCGACACTACCGCGGGGTTTCCTGAGGTCGAGGACTATGTTCGAGAGGTGTGTACGGTACTTGACGTCAGTCTCGTGACGGTCCGCCCTCAACGGGACTATTTCGAGACAGCGAAGAGGTGGGGCATTCCAGGTTTCCGGTCACGGTGGTGCTGTGAAACCTTGAAGATCGCGCCTATACGCAGGTTCCTCGCACAACAGAAGGGGCATTGTGTTGTCTACGATGGCATCCGCGCCGCCGAGTCCAACCTGCGAGCGAAGTACGTTCCTGTCTGGTTCCACCCATCGTTCCGCTGTATATCAATCAGCCCAATACTCCGGTGGTCCCATCAGGACACCCTTGACTACGTCGCTTCGGCCGGTCTGCCGCGCAACCCAACCGAGGATCTGGGCACGTCTGGTGAGTGCTGGTGTGGCGCCTACAAGTCTCGCTGTGATTTCGAGGCACTTCTCAATGTGCATCCTGAGATCTTCGACAAGTTGGTCGAGGTAGAGGAAGCGCAGGAAGGGGATTTCACCTTCCTGTACGAGAACGGTCAAAGTGTGCCCCTTTCGACGCTCAGGACGAGATAAGGCGCATCCACGCCCCTGACAGCCCGGCCTTGCCGGGCCAGGGCGACCGCCGCGAGTGCGACTACCTCCCCGCCGCCAGCGCCTCGCTCTCCCGGCCCAGAGGGAAATCGCCAGACAAAAATGTAATAGGACGGCAGGAGACGTAACCCCCGACCGCGAACTCCTGATGATGTAGGTGCTGCTATTCTCCCTGAGGGAGGCATACCACCATGAAGCGCGGGTTCACGCTTATCGAGCTACTGGTCGTGATTGCCATCATCGCCATCCTCGCAGCCATTCTGTTCCCTGTCTTCGCGAAGGCACGCGAGAAGGCGCGGCAGACCAGCTGTCTCAACAACACCAGGCAGATCGGCACCGCCCTGCTCGCCTACGCCCAGGACTATGACGAGCGCTTCACCAAGTTCCAGGGGTACTGGAGTTCGGACAACTGGGATGGCTTGGCCGGTACGTACTGGTACGACCGGCTGATGCCCTACGCCAAGAACTCCCAGATCTTCTGGTGCCCCAGCGACACCGACCATGACAGCGCTACCGGTGGCGGGACGGTCCAGGCCTACAAGTGCGACTACACGTACAGCGAGTTCATCGGCACTAGCGGCGGCGCCGCGCTCGGCTCGATAGACATGCCGGCCAGTTGCGTAGTCGTCACCGAGGGGAACAACAACTACTGCCGTCTCTACAACGACCCGACCTTGACCAAGGCCGGCATGCCCCCGAGTGCCCGACACAACGACGGCTTCAACAACGCCTACGTGGACGGGCACGCCAAGTGGCACAAGGGCTTCCCGAGTTCGGCGGCGACCAAGGCCGACGCCGCCTGGCACTTCCAGTTCACCTATCCGTGACGAGTGTAGCTGACGCGGAGTAAGGAGTCACCATGCCGGCAGCCTGTCCTCAGGCTGCCGGCAATCCCCTATGAGCAGGACCCTGTCCCCGCACGTCGCTGTCGGCTTCGGCGTTGCCGTCCTGCTGGCGGCAATGTACGGGGCCACGGCTGCCCCCGGCCTCTACTGGGCTGATTCGGCTGAGTTCACCGCGGTGGCCCAGACCGCCGGAGTCGCCCACCCCCCCGGCTACCCCCTCTACTCCCTGGCCCTCACTGCGCTGTGGCGGGCCTGCGGCAGCGTCTGGGTGCTCAACTGGTGCTCGGGTCTGGCGTCGGCAGCGGCCCTGGGCTTGCTGGCGTCGGCGGCGACCCGCGGCCAACGCTGGGCGGCAGCCGTCGCCCTCGGCCTCGCCATCCTGACCGTCGGCTGCGGCGGGACCTGGTGGCAGAACTCCACTGTAGCCGAGGTCTATGGGCTGCATCTGCTGCTCGCCTCGGCCCTGGTCTTCCTGGCCGTCAGGCCCTCGCCAGACCCTTGCGGCGCCGCGGCCCCGGCAGTGTTCGGCCTCGGCCTGGCCCACCATCCGCTGATCATCGCCTTCGCCCCGCTGGTGCTACCGGCGCTCGGGCGCGGGGCGAGGCGCCACTGCATCCAGTTGCTGGCGATGCTCGCGCCGCTGGCGCTCTACGCCTGCCTCCAGCTGGCCTCCTCGCAACAGCCGCCGTTTGACTGGGGCAACCCGCAGACCTGGCCCAACCTGCTGTACCACGTTACGGCCCGCCAGTACGCGCACCTCACGGCCGTTCGGCCCCCGCTGTTCGTGCTGGCGGTGCTGGGGCGGGCCCTACAGCAACTCCCGCAGGAGCTGCCCCTCCCGCTGCTGCTGCTGGCGCCGGTCGAGCTGTGGTTCCTGTGGCGGCAGAGGCGCGCGCTGGCGTGGACCATGGCGGCCACGCTGGTGCTGGGGCTGCTGTTGGCCTCGGCCACGGCCGCGGCGCTCAATCCGCCGTACTTCCTGGCGGTATGGGCGCTGCTAGGGTATCTCGGCGCCGCCGGGATCGGTCGGATGCTGGCGCAGCCGCGCGCGGGTCGCTGGGTCGGGGCCGCCTGCATCGTCCTGACTGTGCTCTACGGGCTCTGCCTGGCCGTCCACAACTGGCCCGCGTGCAACCAGCGCGGCAATGACGCCCCCACCCGGTATGCGGACGCGTTGCTCCAGGCCCTGCCCGCCGACAGTGTGCTCATCACCTATAGCGACTCCCTGAGCAACCTGACATTGCAGGCGCGACTGGTCCGAGGCGTGCGGCCCGACGTGGACATCATCAGTACCGGCGATCTGGTCTCGGTAGACTCAGGCCAGACCCTCAGCCGCAACTTCCCCCGACTGGTCCTGCCGCCGGACGGCTACGCCTTCCCGCAGTGGCCGCGCCGCGACCCCCGCGCGTACCTCGTGGAGGACCAGGCGGACTTCGTGCGTCTCCTGCTGGTCAACAACGCTCGCCGGCCTTTGCTTGCGGAGTTCGCGCCGGGGCTGGAGTGGTTGGCGCGCGACGCCGTGCCCTTTGGCCACCTGGTGCGCCTGGCCCCGGGAGCGACGCCGACCACGGGCGACCTGCGCGCCCACTGGCGGCTCTGGCGACGGCTTGAGGAGGCCGCGCGCGGACAACTCGCTCGAGACGAAGCCTCCCGCAAGCCATACGTGCTGGCCGCCAACTCTCTCGGCTGGTACTGGCTCGAGCGAGGGGACAGCACCCGGGCGCTGCAGGCCTTCGCGGAGGCACTGCGCTACGACCCGTGCGACGCCGGTACCCATGGCAACCTCGCCGGTCTCTACGCCCGGCTCGGCGATGCCGGGCCGGCTGAGGCGCACTTCGCGGCCGCCAGAGGCCTGGCCCCATGGGACGCCCAACTGGAGGCCAACTACGCCGTCTTCCTCACGGAGCGAGGGGACCTTCCCGGAGCTGCCCGCGCCAGGGCGCGTGCCCGGGCCCTGGGCTATCCGCCTCTGCCGAATCAGGCGCAGTGAGGGGAAGGGGCAGGCGTAGACCACCTCGCATGCCGCACTGATCGCCATCATGGTGCCCATGCGCACCACGTGCAGCCCAACACCCCCCCAAATCGCACTATCGGTTAACTTTTCCTGCGCGGGGTTCTGCAGGAATCCCCCCCCTTCTGCCACTTCCGTGGTATACTGACTCTGGAGAGTGGGTCGGGCGATCGCGTGCAACTGCCAGGCAGTTGCCCGAGGAAAGTCCGAACTCCAAAGAGGCTGCGCGAGCAGCCTCAGGGCAGGACGCCGGCTAACAGCCGGGAGGGGCGACCCTACGGAAAGTGGCACAGAAACATACCGCCGGGGGCCGTCATCTGCAGTCACGGAAATGGCTCTCAGGGCCCGTGGAGGGCCTGTGACTGCCGATGACGGCAACTGCGGCCTGAGGGTCGGCTGGGGCTCAAGAGGCCCTGGCGGGCCTGGTGCGCGGCCCGGCAAGGGTGAAATGGTGGGGTAAGAGCCCACCAGCGGCATGGAGACATGTCGGCTGGCCAAACCCCGTCCGGAGCAAGCCCACATAGGGAAGCGCGCCCGCCACCGCGCCTCAGGCCGCCCGCGGCCCAGGCGCCCAGGCGAGCAGTCGGTGGCCCGCCGACGCCTTCCGGGTAGGGCGCTAGAGACGGCTGGCAACAGCCGCCCCAGAGAAATGATCGCCGTTCGGAGGGCCTGAACCCTCCGTCCACAGAATTCGGCTTATAGACCCACTCTCCAACCTCAAGACGCGTAAGTAGCAGCCGGTTCTCCACTTATGTGTGTCTGTAAGCTGACCTATTGGACCTCGTTTCCCGCTATTGTCCCCCTGTGATCCCCAAACCACCCCGAATGGGGCGATGGTGCTGTCAAAGCACGGCTGGCACACCCAGGAAGGTGTGAGCTCAAGTCAATGCTTATGACCACAGCCATCGAGGAGTTCGTGCTGCACCTGGAAGCGGAAAAGGGCGCCAGCCCCGGGCAGGTTCTGCCTATCGTTGCGACCTGTGTCTGTTCTACCGCTTGCTGTCCAACTCAGCCAAAGCCCGTACGCATCGAGGACGTGACCGTCGCCGCAGCGCGTTCGTGGACGCTCGACATGAAGGGACGCGGCCTGTCCAGCGGCACCATTGCCCGACGCGGAGAGTGGCCGGAGGTTGGGAACGCGAGTGCGTGTGGCCGTCAAGACCCGAGACATGGCCCATGCTAGCGGTCAGGTGAGTGTCGACGCCGAAGGCAAGTCTGAAGCAACCCGTCCGCGACTACTCCGGGCGTTCGCTGCAGATGCTCTGACCTCTTCTGCGGCCAACCCTGTGGGGCACATACTGTGATGGGGGCCCCGCGGGCTGTCCGCAACCGGGCCGTCGCCGCCCGCTGACACCATGCCCCGTCTGCGGGCACACCTCGCTCGCCCGCCGGTGAACGGACATCTGAGCAGCGGCCCCGTACTGCCCTGCTCTGGGGAGCTGCCGGATGAGTGTCGCGAGTTCCAAGCCCCAAGCGTGCGCCGTCCCAGCCGTCGTCAGGACCGCTCTGAAGGCTTGCCTGCCCTCGCCGGCCCGGTCTCTTGACGTGGGAACTGCCGAGCGACACCGGGCGTTACGTCAACTGATGGGCCTCGCTTCCCGGGGCACTCGCAGCCATATGAGACCGACCGCCTGCTTTGCCATCCTGGCGCTCCTGACCGTCACGGTCGCCCTGCCGGCCGTGCCCGTTTGTGGTGCGGCCGCGCCCGGGGTTGCGCAGGTCGCGGCGAGCTCGTCGTGTTGCGGGTCGGGGGCCTGCTACTGTGGCGACCACTGCGCCTGCGGTCCTGGTCCGGTGGCTCCGGATGCAGGTGTGGCGATCGTGACCCCGCCAGTCACTTCGGCCTTGCTTGCGCTGCCGGCTACCGCCGACGCGCGGGTCGCGGTGGCTCCCGTCAACACCGCGCCGCATGGCCCCTCAGCCCAAGAAGTCGTGGCGCCGCTCCCGGGCCACATCCACTGTGCGGGCAATAGAGCACCTCCTCTGTCGTAGCTTCACCCTCCCACTATGATTCCTGACCTGTCGTTCGTGTGACAGACTGCATGTCTCTCGGTGCCGGTCGCGGCCACTTCCCGGGCGGCACTGCATGTAGCCACAATACCTCGGCCGCTCGGGCTTGGTCCCGAGCTGCCCCAGATGGAGACTCCCATGGACCGAAGGACTCTGTTCACTCTTGCCATCGTCACGCTCGTCGTGCTCGCCGCTCTGGCGGGCGTCCTGCCGCTGAGCGGGTGTCATAATGCTGGCACTAGGGCTGCCGACGTTGGCGCCTCCGGCACCCCAGGTGCGGTCTACACCTGCCCGATGCATCCCGAAGTCACTTCGCCCAAGCCCGGCGAGTGCCCAAAGTGTCACATGAAGCTGGTGAAGAAGGGGAGCTGAATGGCGCAGGTCGAGGTGGCAACACCGGCCAATTGTATAGTAGGGCGTAGTCACGCCGGCGTAGGAGGCACTCCGCTGGGGGTCATCCCTGGCGCGCTGCACCTGTACTGCGGCCCGCGGCGCGTCTGTGTTCGACCCTGGTGTCCGGAACGGCCAACTGTCTGCGGCATGAACACAGGGGCAACCATGACACGGCAACCGCATTCTCTGCTCGTCATCGGCCTGACGCTGCTGCTGTGTGCTGTCCTGTTACCGGCGCCCGGTCGGGCCCAGCACCAGAGCATGCCGGGCATGCAGATGGATGACGGCACGGCGACAACGCCGGCCGCTGGCGGTGGCGATCACGCGACGGCTGTGCCCGCCCAGGATAGCAGCATGCCCGGCATGGACATGGGCGGGGGCGGCGGAGCCAAGCGTGGTATCCCCCCGGTGTCGCTCGTCGCCTTCATCCTCTTCCTGGTCCTGCTGGTGCTGTTCGTGCTGGCGCGGATCAGCCACTGGCGCCGCCCCGCCGCCGGTGTGCTGGGTGGCCTGGCCCTCCTCGCGCTAGTCTATGCCGTCACCGACTACCTCGTCGTAACCCATCGCCGTCCCGGACAGTCCACTGTGTGGCAGGCGACGGCCATGGACATGAGCTCCATCAAGCCCGTCGCCGGCGCCGTGCCGGTCGCCACCGAGCAGGCAACGCGCGGGCCCTTCACCGCCAAGGTCACCTACACCGGCACGGTGGTCGCGCTCAATGATGAGGACATCTACCCGCGCGTCACCGGGCGTGTTGTTGCGGTGCCCGTGTATGACGGCGATGAGGTGCGACCGGGGCAGTTGGTGGCACGACTGGACGACGACGAGCTATCGGGCCGGGAGCGTGAAGCGGCGGCCGGCCGCGAAGCAGCCCGTCTCAACGCTCGGGCCGCTCAGGAAGGGGTCAGTGCTGCCGAGGCCATGCGCCGCCAACGGGAACAGATGCAGGCAGCCGCCGAGACGCGCATCACCGAGGCGAAGCGCATGGCCGCGGCCGCCAAGGCCAAGCAGGTCGAGGCTGAGAAGGCTGTGGCCGAGGCACGCCATGCTGCTGCCGCCGCCGCCCAGGAGCAGAGCATGGCGGCTGCCCGGATCGCGGCGGCGCAGGCCGAGACCGAGGCCGCCCGAACCGGACTGGACAGTGCCGGTGCTGAACTGGACGCTGCCCAGGCCGATCTGGCCTACTGGCGGGCCGAGATCAAACGGATGAAGACCCTCCTCGATGGCGGCGCCGCCTCCGTGGATGAATACCAGATGGAGGAAGCCAAGTACAAGTCTGCGGCGGCCGCGGTGCAGCAGAAGCAGGCCATGGTGGCCGAGCGCAAGTCCATGCTCAACCGCGCCCTAGCGATGACACGCGAGGCCCAGGCGACGGCAGGCCGGGCCGCGGCGCAGGTGTCCGCCGCGGACGCGAACGCCGACCGGATGGCGGCGGGAGTCAACACGGCGCAGGCTGAGTACGAGGCAGCTACGGCGCGAGTGGAGATGGCGCGGGCCGATGCCCGGGCCGCCGCCGCCGAGGTAGCCGGCAGCGCCGCCGGCGTGCGTGTTGCCGGCGCCCAGGCCCGCGCCATGCGGGCCATGACGAGCCAGACCGCCGCCGCCCTCTACGTCGCCCGCACCGTGCGCGGCTACACCGAGATCCGCGCTACCTCCCGCGCCCGCGTTCTGCAGCGCGTCGTCAGCCCTGGCACGCTCGTCACACCCGGCACGCTGCTGCTGCGCCTGGCCCAGGTGGACCGCGTGCGCCTGCAGGCCAATGTCAGCCAGGCCGATCTGGCGGTGGTACGCGTGGGCAGCCGCGTCTGGGCGCGTCCGGTGGACGCCCCAGACCGGCGCATCGTGGCCTCAATCACCTCGATCTCACCCTCCGCCGATCCGGCCAGCCGGACCTCCGTGGTCGAGGCGCTGGTCCCCAACCCGCATCGCTGGTTCCTGCCGGGTGGCGCCGTCGTCATGGAGCTGGAGACCGCCACCTCGGATAGCGCCGTGACCGTGCCCAACTCGGCGGTGGTCATCCCGCCGGGCGAACTGACCGACTCCCTGCGCCGCGCGGTCTGGACGGTCCAGTCCGGAGGCGCGGCAGGCCAGACCACCTACACCTGTGTGATGCACCCGCAGATCCATGAGACGAAGCCCGGCGCGTGCCCCATCTGCAAGATGCCGCTGGTTCCGGAGAAGACCGGCGGCGGCAAGCTGGCCCATCTCGTGGATGTCCAGGTCGGCCCCAGCGACGGGCGGCGCACGCAGATCATCTCCGGAGTGGCCGCGGGCCAGGAGATCATCTACCGCGGCCTGGAGAACCTGCGCGAGGGCCAGAAGGTGCAGGATGTGCCCTGGGGGGAGGCCGGACCAGTGGAGTTGCCCAAGCCGGCTGCGGGCGGAAGCATGCCCGCGATGCCAGGGATGGACCATGGCGGCGGGGGCGGCGCGGGGCATGCAGGGCATGGGATGTAGCCGCCATGGGCGCCCACCTCCCCGACAAGCCACGCTACGAGCGCCACCACGGCGGGACCTTTGCCGCCATCACGCGGGCCTCCATCGAGCACCCGTATGCCGTCCTGGCCTTCTACATCGGGGTCCTCATCCTGTCGGTCATCGCCATCGGCTTCTACCTGCCCCGCCGCTTCATGCCCTACGTCGAGAGCCCCATGATCGGCGTCGTGACCATGATGCCCGGCCTCTCCGCCGCCGAGATGGAGCTCTACGTCAGCAAGCCCATCGAGGAGAACCTGCTCAACCTGCGCCACCTGCGCTACCTCCGCTCCACCTCGCAGGACGGCTTCTCGATGGTCTCGCTCGAGTTCGCCTACGGCATTGACATGCAGAAGGCGCTGTTCGATGTCCAGTCCCTGATGAACGTCATCCAGGGCAGCCTGCCGTCTACCGGCGCCAACCTCAAGCCCTCCTGGGTGCTGGCCATTGACCCGCTGAACATCCCCGTGGTCAGCGTGGCGGTCACCGCTCCCGACTGGGACATGGTGAAGCTCCGTCAGTTCTGTGACAACCAGATGGTGGACCGCCTCAAGACCGTGCCGGACGTCTATTCCGTCATGGCCTTCGGCGGCTACCGGCGGCAGCTCCAGGCCATCGTAGACCGCAACAAGCTGGCGCAGTACGGCCTGTCCATCCTCGACGTACGCAACGCCGTCGACCGTAACAATGTTAGCCGCCCCGGGGGCACCGTCACAGCGGGAGCCAATGAGTCGATCGTCCGGTTCGACACGCTCGCCCAGAGCGCAGCGGACGTGGCGGCCTATCCGCTGGCGGGCCTGGCGCCTTCGGGGCGGGCCGTGCGCCAGCCCAGCGCGGCCGGTACCGGCGGCATGGGTGGCATGGGCGGCATGGGTGGTGGCAGCGCCTCCCCGGCCGCTACGGCAGCGCCCGCCGCCGCCGCCCCGACGCCCGGTCAGGCCGCCAGCCCCCGCACCCTCTACATCCGCGACGACGCGCAGGTCGTGGACACCCACTGGGAGCGGCGCAGCGCCTACCACTACGTCCAGCACGACCCCGGGACCGAGGGCCGCGTGCTCCGGGCCATCGAGATCGCGGTCATCCAGAACCCCGACGCGAGCTCCTGGAAGGTCATCAAGCAGGTCAAGCGCGCGCTCGCGGGTCTACAGCGCGAATACCCGGGCGTCTACTTCGACATCGCCTACGACAACTCGCAGTTTGTGGACATCCTGTTCCGCAACATGTTCGAGGAGCTCGGCGGGGCGGTGCTCCTGTGCGGCCTGGTGGTCTTCTTGTTCCTGGGTGAATGGCGCGCCACGCTCATCACCATGATGAGCATCCCGGCCTCGCTGGCCATGGCCATCCTGGCGCTCATCCCGCTCGGCATGACCCTCAACAGCGGGACCCTGATCGGCCTGCTGCTCTCCATCGGGCGCCTCGTGGACGACAACATCATTGACATCCACGCTGTCGAGCGGCACCTGCGGATGGGCAAGGACTCCAAGACGGCCACCATTGACGGCATCTCCGAGGTGCGCACCGCCGTCATTGCCTCCACCTTCATGATCATCCTGGCCCTGGCGCCGCTGCTGCTGTGCGGCGGCATCGTGCAGCTCATGTTCGTCGAATTGGTCTGGCCGCTGATCCTGGCCCTCACCTTCTCGATGGTCGAGTCGTTCACCCTGACCACCCTGATGTGCTCCTGGCTGCTGCGCCCCGAGGCCGAGCGTGTGCACGAGCACAGGCTGTGGTTCTGGCGACATGTACTCCTGCCCTTCCAGCGCTTCCTGGATCGGCTCGAGGCCGGCTATGCCCGGACCATCGCCTGGATGCTCAAGCACCGGTTCACCAACCTCGCCCGCATCCTGGCCACCATCATCATCGGCTTCGGCTTCTACAACTTCATCGGCAGTGAGATGATGCCACTGGCTGACGTGGGCCAGGCCTACGGCGTGCTGGAGATGCAGCCAGGCACGTCGTTTGCGGAGACCGAGAAGGCTACGCACGCCATCGAGCAACTCATCCTCAGGAACTACCCCGAGATCATCAAGTCCTCCACCGAAATCGGCACGGAGACGATGCTGGAGTCCACCGGCACGTACTTCACCGGCTACGCCATGCCCCTGGTCAACGCCGCCACTTTCATGCTCACCCTCACCGACAAGGAGGAGCGCCGACGCGACATCTGGGCGGTCATGGACGGCCTGGTGGCTGATGCGCAGGCCACCATCCCTGGCATCCGGCGCTTCCAGGTCAAGGAGATGGGCTCGGACGTGATGGCCTCGGCCCAGGCGCCCATCTCGCTGGTCGTGACCGGACCGGACTTGCAGGTGGTGGACCAGCTTGCGAAGGGCACCGCCAAGATCGCGCAGGAGGTCGGCGTCCGCCAGGTGGCCACCGACTGGACTATGGGCCTGCCCGAGTTGCGCGTGAAGGTAGACGTGGATCGAGCTCAGCAGCTTGGTCTGTCGGTGGACAACATCGCCCAACAGGCCTACTACGCCCTCCGCGGTGGCCTTACGAACGAGTTCTACCGCCTGCCGAACCTGCGTCAGGACACGGTGCTGGTGCGATACCGGGAAGACCAGCGGGCCAGCCCCAGCGACGTCAGCCATGTGTACATCACCACCCCGGACGGCCGTCAGGTACCGCTGGATGCCGTGGCCAAAGTGACGCGCGCGTCGGCCCCGACGATGATCACCCATGATGCGCTGCGCCGCTGCCAGACCGTCCTGGGCTTCTACCGCAAGCACGAGATGCCCTCGATGGACCTGGCCATGCTGGCGCAGATGAAGGCCATGGGGGGGCTGAACTGGCCGCCGGGGTACAACGTGGAGATGCGCGGGGACATGACGCAGATGATGGACAGCTTCCGGCGGCTGATCGCCGGCCTGGCCTTGGCCATCGTCTTCATCCTGCTGATCCTCGTGGCGCAGTTCCGCGGCTTCGCCCAGCCGCTACAGATGGTCTTCTCGCTCCCCCTGGAGCTGTCCGGCGTCTTTCTCGCCCTCTACCTCGCCCACCAGACCTTCTCGTCGGTGTCCATCATGAGCATCATCGTGCTCACCGGCATGGACATCACGACGGCGATCCTGCTCGTGGACATGATCATGCGCTACCGCGACCGCGGCATGCCGCGCGACCAGGCTGTCACCGAGGCCTGCCCGCAGCGACTGCGGCCCATCCTCATGACCTCGATCGTCACGATCATTGTCATGGTACCGGTCGCCTTCTTCCCCAGGACAGGGCTGGACGCGTATCAGCCGCTGGCCACGGTGATCATCGGCGGCCTGATCGTGGGCACCATCCTGAGCCTGTTTGACATCCCGATTATGCACACCTACGTGGATGACTTGGTGAAGTGGACGAACCGGTTCTTCCTCAAGCGTGACTGGGAATGGCCGGTCACGGAGGCGACCGACGACGAAGAGGGCGAGATGGAGAGGCGGGAGTGAGCCATGCCGAACGCCAACTACGCGCCCCCCAGACGCCGCGTCATCGGGCCCTTCTTCATCATCGCCCTGATCGTCAGCGTCGGCGTGTTCATCTGGCAGAAGCAACAGACTGCGCGGCGGCTGGCAGACGTGCCGCCGCCCGTAGTGGAGCATCAGGTCATCGGCGGGACGGATCTGGAGGCCGCCGCGGTACCGGCGCCGAGCTACGTGCAGGAGCAAGCTCAGGCGCTGGGTCTGTCTGCCGGGCAACTGAAGTCACTCGCTCCGGTGGTAACGGCCTATCAGGAGGAGCTGGGCCCCCTGCAACAGCAGATGGGCGTAGCCGTCGCGCGCTACGGCCAATACCAGGAAGCGCAGGCCGACCGCCAGCGCGTGAAGGTTGATGACCTCCGGCTGCAGATGGCGGTGATTAGCGATCTGTCGGGACGCATGGCCGTGCTGCGGCAAAGCTACTGGGAACGGACCGCGCGGCTGTTGACCGACAACCAGCAGAGCGCGGCCAAGAAGCTGTGGGCCCGGTCGTTGACCCCAAACATCCAGACGAAAGGACCAGGGCCGTGAACATGGTCAAGCCCTACCGGAGACTATTGCCCGCCGCGCTGGTAGGCGGGCTCCTGGGCCTGCTCCTGGTGGCGGCGGCGCCGGTGACTGCCGAGGACGTCGTCACGACGCTGGCCCCGACGCTCGACCCCCAGGACCTGAGCCTGCAAGCCGCCGCCGAGTACGCCCTCGCCCGCAATCCCGAGCTCCTGGCCATGGCCCAGGAGGTGCGCATGGCCGAGGCCAACTTGCGTCTGGCCCGTGCCGCGGATCGCATCCAGGCCTCCGTCAACGGCTACGCCTCCGCTGGGACCCAGCCGAACATGATCACGAACCCACCGGACCTCATGCCCGACGACATGCGGATGCTTGAGCCAGGGCCGCGCGTGTCGGGCGATGTGCGCGTGATCAAGCCGCTTGCCACGGGCGGACGCACCAGCGCGCGCATCAGTCAGCGCCGACACCTGCTGGCCGCCACCCGGGCCGATCTGGAGACACTGCGGCTGGACGTCTACTATGGCACCCGCGCGGCCTATCGTCGCTGCTTGCTCAACCGGATGCTCGTGGACGTGCGCCGCAAGGACGTGGCCGCGCGCCGGGAACTGGTGCGGGTGGACAGCGTCAAGCTGGAGGCGGGGAAGATCCCGTTGTACTACCACCTGCGCGACAAGACCCGCCTGGCCGATGCCGAGCAGATGCTCGTCAACGCCGAGCGGGACCTGGAGGTCTCTTGCTACGACCTGTCTGTCCTGATGGGGCTCCAGCCGCCGCAGCAACTACGCCTGTCTGAGGCAATGCCAGGCTACATGCCCACGGAACAGGACGCCGACGAAGCCCTGGCAGCCGCGGCCGCCAACCGGCCGGAGTTGGCGGCCCTCCGGGCGCGGCTGGCGGCGGCTGACGCCGGTATCAGCGCCGCGCAGGCCGCCTATCATCCGCAACTGGCCGTCGCGGTCATCTTCGACGCGATGGCCGGTCGCAGCATGAGCGCCGGCGGCTACACCGCCGCCCTCACGGCCGGCGTCCCCTTGGTGGACGGTGGCTCGCGCGCCGCCGAGGTGGCCATGGCCCGGGCCCAACAGCAGCAGCTCTCCGAGCGTGAGCGCCAAGTGGCTCTGAGCGTTGCCCGCGAGGTGTTGGGTTCACTGGCCAACCTCAAGGCCGCCGACCAGAACACTCGCACCGCCCTGGAGGCGCGCGCCGCCGCCGAGGAGGACAACCGCATCACGCGTCTGCGCTACGACGCGGGCAAGGCCATCAACCTCGAGCCCCTCGACGCTCTGGCCGCCCTCGTCAAGGCCCGCGTGGATGCTGTGCAGGCGCTCTACGAGTACAATGACGCCGTGGATGAACTACACCGGGCCATGGGATGCCCGCCCCAGGAGCCGGCGCCCGGCCCATGACCCCGTCGCGGCCGCAGGGCCGCGACGACATGAGGAGAGAAGACACCATGCAGACGAAGCTGTCGATTGCCGTGACCGTAGTCGCCCTGCTGGTCGGCGCCGTGCTGCTGACCGGTTGCCCGAAGAAGGACACCGAGCTGCAGGGAGCGCCCCAGGGCACCATGCCCATGGCGCCGGGACAGCACATGATGCCCGGTGGGCAGATGATGCCCGACAACCAGATGAAGCCCCCGGCCAGTGGTGCGCAGGCGCCGGCTCAGGCCCCCGCTGCCGCCGGCGGGAAGGAAGAGATGGCTAGTTGCCCCGTGCTCGGGACGACCATGGCCAAGAAGAACATGATCCCCTACGAGTACCAGGGCAAAACCTACTACTTCTGCTGCCAGGATTGCGTGGACAAGTTCAAGGCGAACCCGGACAAGTACATCCAGCATCCGGCGGCCCCCAAGCCCGCAGGAGAGCCGATGCAGCACTGACATCCCGCTTGACCCCTGCCGGCTCGACGTGTGCGGCGGGCCCCGCCGCCGGCCGTGGGGCCCGCCGCACACGACGCGGCACCCACGGCCTGTGTTCTTACCTGTGCAGACCTCAGTAGCACGACCCGGTCGCTGCTGCGGGCCGCTGCTGCGTCGTCCGCCGGCTTCTCAGCCCAGCACGCGGCAGACCTTGTTGATGGCCCGTGCGACGCTATCGCAATCCCCGGGCGTCCACCACTGATCAATGCTGACGAACACGGCGCGGCCGATCAGATCGAGCGTCCTGGGACACATGTCTTCCGAGTAGGGCGGCAAGTCCCCCTGATGGTAGGGGCACGTGAAGGGGCAGCCTTCCGCAGTGGCAGTCTTCTGCTCGAGAATCTGCTCCCAATAGGCGTACAGGTGCCAGTCCCGGGAGACGTTCGTGCCGCGGCCGCCAGCCGGGACGCCCTCGGCGCGCAGCGCCTCCGCGAGCCTCTCGGCATGGTCCGGCGCGCTCGCCAGCAGGGCCAGGCGGTAGCCGACGTCACCGTTGATGTCATTGCTGGGCCGCAGCGTCACGTGCGCGGTGGGCTCCACTCCCGACGCGACACGTTGCATGGCCGCGTTGTAGCGCCGGGCCTGGGCGTCGGTCTTGCGCAGTTGAACCAGGTTCACCGCCCCCTCCAGTTCGGAGAGGCGGTAGTTCTGTCCGCAGAAGAGCTCCCCGGGGCGCTTCTCCCTGGCGTAGCGGTCCGGCCGCCAGCAGGCTGCGGTGTCATGCTGGCTCTGCGCCCGGGTGTATACCCACTCGTCGTCGGTCAGCACCAACCCCGCCTCACCGCAGCCGGTGATCTTGTAGCCGCTGATGCTGAAGCATCCGGCGTCACCGATGGCGCCGAGGAACCGCCCTTTGTACTTGCCGCCGCACGCCTGGGCGCTGTCCTCGATGACCAGGAGCCCGTGACGGCTCGCGACCTCGCGGATGGCGTCCATATCGCAGCAGTTGCCGCCCATGTGCACAGGGACGATGGCCTTCGTCCGAGGGGTGATCTTCCGTGCGACATCCTCCGGGTCGAGGCAGAGGGACTCGTCAATGTCCGCGATGACCGGGATGGCGCGGCACGCCACCACTGCTGCCGCGGTGGCGAAGAACGTGTACCCCGGGACAATCACCTCGTCGCCGGGGCCGATGCCGCAGCCCACATAGGCCGCATTGAGCGCCGAAGTGCCTGAATTCACCGCGAGCGCATGGGAGACCCCAAACAGCTCCCGGGCGTAGGCCTCCAGCGCGGCGACCTTGGATGGTCGCGGGTTGTAGTAGCGGTTCAGGTGCGGTGTCGGGATCGGCTCGGCCTCGACAGCCGCGCGGACAGCGGTCCTCGTTGCCTCGCCAAACCCCCACGCATCGGCCAGCTCCATGAACTCCTCGACGCCGATCTTCGGCTCCCCTGTGCCCTCGAACGAAGGCACGGCCCGCGGTCCTCCGTTGATGGCCAGATCCTGTGAGTCTGTGCGCAGTGATGCCATTGCCGTGCCTCCCGGGCGAAGGGATTGTCCCAGCCGCATGTCTGGCGGCATGGTCCACCATTCGCCCGCGGGAGTCCATGGCGCGGACTACGAAGAGGTGTGCGTTTCTCCGATCGGGTGGTTTCCCTCACGGAACCCCGTAGGCGTCGTGCCGGTGACGCGGCGGAAGACCCGGCTGAACTGGTGCTGGTCTGCGTACCCCAGCGCGCAGGCCACCTGCTTGATGCTCATGCGCGCATCCAGCAGTAGTGCCTTCGCCCGCTCCACGCGCCTGAGGTCGAGGAAGTGGCGTAGGGTCATGCCCGTCTGACGGTGGAACAGGCTGGACAGGTAGTTCGGTGACAGCGCCACCTCATTGGCCAGTTGCGGCACCGAAAGGGGACGGCTGAGGTCTCGTTGCAGCAGCACTTTGACCTCATTGACGAGCGGGTGGAGGGTCTCCGTCGGCGGGTTCGCCTCATCCCGCAGGCGGTCCAGACAGAAGGCCGCGAGGTGGAGCAGGTCGCAGCGGGTGAGAGCCACATCGCGCCATGGGCCGGAGGTCAGTCGTCGCCAGCCGGCCAGCAGTTCGGTGGGCACACGACCGAAGTCCCGCCTGGAGCCGACCTGGTAGCCCTCCGTCCGGGAGTACCCGGTGAGCTGGCAGATCAGACGCGACCGGGCGCTGCCGTGCAACCAGAGCAACTCGTAGGGCCGCTTCGTCGTCAGGCAGCACTCACCGTGGACCACGCCGGGCAGGAACAGCATCCAGTCGTCTTCGCGAGCTTCGTAGGTCTGGGACTTGATGCACACGTTCAGGCGTCCGGTGACCACGAACGCCACCTCGCAGCCGTCGTGCTTGTGCCCCAGGAGCCCGGAGACCATGGTCTCCTGCCCGTAGAAGTCCACCCTGGGGAACTGCCGCCGCCGGGATTCGCGTCCGGGGAGAGGCTGCCCCCAGAGGGTCGCAGACGTCCCCAGCCGAGCGATGCCCTCAACGAAGCGCGTGGCGACCAGCTCATCTAGAGACCGAGTGGAGCGGGACACAGGTTACCTCCGCAGCTTGCGCGCCTTGCCCGAAGCGGCGGCAACGGCAGCCCGGTCCGCCGGTCAGCGGCGGGGCTGGTCGGCTCCTCGCAGTGGGAGCAGACGCACGAAGGCCAGGAGGACCATGGCTGACTGGCTCTCCTGGCCGACGGGATACCGAGGGGTGCGCACCCCGCAGGGCGGCCTGGTGCTCACCCGTCGTCAGCTCGCGGCACGCCGGGGCACCACCAGTGAGCCGGCTAGTCCTCGAAGTACGGCTTGAGCATGATGTAGTTGAGCGCAGTCTCCGTTCCCGGCTCGGCTGCGGCGTCGGTGAAGGTGACCTTGAGGGAAGCAGCAGTGGCGCGGAAGCGGAGGTGGTGCAGGTTGATCCGCACCTTCCCGTCGTCGTCCTTCTTGCCCGAGGTGCGGCGGTCTACGAAGACGTACGACTTCTCGGGAATCAACTCCGCACCGGCGCCGAGGACGGCGCTGAGGTGGTGCTCCTTCGGGGCGACCTTGCGCGCGACCATGTCCTTGTAGTCGGCGGTCACGAACTGGAGCGTGTAGACCTTGCCCGGGGTCAGGCCAGTTGCGGTCTGGGTCAGCGTGCTCGCTCCCCCGGCGCCGCGCTTGAAGACACAGAAGGTGTCACCCGCGCCACCGCCGGCGCCCCAGCGTGCCTGGCTACCCGATCCGTAGCCGGCGAAACTGGCAGCCCGGATGGCGTCCGCCGGGTCCGCCGTCCAGCCCTTCAACCCGTCCACGAAGTCGCAGTTGCTCAGGTGCCCGGGGGAGTAGCGGTACCCGTAGGCCTTCGAGAGCATCTCCGTGTGGCCCTCGACACAGTAGTGTCGCAGCAGGCGCATGGACCAGCGATAGAGTTCCTCATCGTCGTAGTAGCTGCCCCAGTACCCCGTCATCGCCAGACCCTTGAGCTGCGGATCGGTCGCGATGAGGCGCAGTTGCATGTCCAGGTAGTACTTGTAGTCCACCTCGGGGTTCACGTCGAGCGAGATGATGGGGATCTGGTTGAAGTTGCCCAGGATCATGCCCGTGCCGGCGGCGGCATTGGGGAAGTACTCGCCCAGCCGCGCCATCGTGTCGGCGAGACGGTCGTTGAGATACCGGGCGGCATCCTGCTCGTTGGGACGGCTATGGCAGTAGATCTCGAACAGGAGACGGCCGCGGCCGTGTGACGCATTGAGGGCGGCGCTGATGAAGTCATTGTGCAGGCCGGGCATCCCGGGCTTGCCGACGATCCACGTGTAGACCAGCCGGTTCTCGGGGTTCGGCAGGAGCCGCAGCGCCTCGGTGTAAGGCAGCAGGGCCGCGCTGCCGAAGAACTGCTCGTCGGCGGTGAAGCCGTCGTACCAGGGCGCAGTCATGCCGGGGCTCTGGGACATTCTGGCGACGAGGTCGGCGGCGTCTTTGGGACTGGTCGTGCCGACGTTCGCCAGCCACTTCAGCCCCATGCGGCGCACGTCCGCGCGGTGTTCCTCAGGGACGCTGCCGCCGTTGAGGGTCGTCACGGCCGGGAAGACATGCCGGACGTGGAAGTCCCAGTCGTACTTGCCGTTCTGCGGCACCTGGCTGCTGGCGCACGCCGGGTAGTTGAACACCTCCGCGATGGACCGCACCACGATCTTCCCGCCTGAGGCCGCTCCCTTGACCACGAGGGTGTGCTTCCCGGCCGGCAACTCCCGGAACGCCTCGCGGCGGTCGGTGGCGGCCGTCACCACTGTGTCGCGGCTGTCTACGCGGACGCTGAGCGCGGGGTCCTCCGCTGCGGTCTCCACCTTGATGAAGACCCAGCCGTCCCGGTCGGTGCTGAACTCGCAGCGTTGCGCCGCCTCTGTGGCCTGCAGCGGCCGGCTCAGCACTTCCACCACCAGGTTGTTCAGCCGTCGGTGGGCCGACACGTCCACCTTGGGGAGTGCCGTCAGCGTGATGACGTGCGTGATGTTGAAGACCGTATTCCCGGTGGCACGCTCGACGATGGCGACGTCCAGCGTGTGGTCACCGGCCGCCAGGCCCGACAGGTCCAGGACATTGCGCTCGGGGGCGAGACGATGCTTCTGCACCGTCTTGCCGTCAATGGTGCCGACGCAGTCGTAGTCGGTGAGGGCGCGCTCGGTCTTGCCGAAGAGGTAGAAGGTGAGCTTGGGATTGGCCAGCGGGATCGCGTTGAGCAGCGGCTCCCAGGCCACGAGCCGGGGACGGCTCTGCTCGAGCAGGAGCGGCGAGGGCGAACTCCCGGCCAGGGCGCCCGCGCTGACGGCCTCGAGCTTGACCTGGGCGAACTGGACCTCACCCACGTACTCGATGGCGAAGAGGGCCACCCCGTAGGTGCCGTCCCTGCTCTTCTGCGGCTCGAAGGTCTGCTCCAGGTGCTGCCAGCCGTTGGTGTTCTCCGGCAACGCCTTGAGCCCGTACTCCTTGTACCAGCCGCTGTCGATAACGATGACGCCACAATGGCCGCTCTTGAAGCCCTGCGTCTTGACGTAGGCGCTCATCTTGTACGTCTCACCGGCGAGCAGCCGCAGGTCGTACTGGCGGCAACTCGACGAGACCCCCTTCTTCGCCTCTGGATTGCTGAATATCACGGCGCCTGTCTTGTCGGGCCCGCCGGTCGGGTTGGCACTGGTGCTGCTGCCGCCCTTGTCCCAGCACTGGGGCCAGGCCTGGCCGTGGCTCTCGAAAGCGCCGTTGACCAGCAGGTTCTCACCGGGCTTTACTGCCGCGCCGACGACGCTTGCCGTGACCAACAGGATCGGGATGACGAGTGTCCTCAGCATTGGACTGCCTCTTCCGTGCAATGGTGGTGGCCCCAGCCAGACAGGGGGGGCGGAGCCGTGGCGCACGACGGGAGCCGGCCGCATGGGCGCCGGTGTCGTTCCGGGGGGTAGGTTCGAGGTGCGCGGCGTCTTCTCCTGCGCGGCTCCCGAAGTGTGCCCTTCGTGAAGGCTGGCTGGCAGTGCAACGTTGCGCCCTGATAGGTGGCGAGGGCCTCAACGGCGAACTGGCCGGTGCGTTGCGGGGCCGTGGGCCCGGAACGGCGCCGCGCCCTATTCCCACGGGGAACCCCGGCTCAGGGAGGCAGGGAATGAACCACCCGCACCTGCGTTACGCCCGTATCATGGGCCATGCTGCCTGGCTCACATTGCTGGCGGGAGCGGCCGCGGCCGCTCCGCCGGTGGCGCTGACCGGGCTGCGGACGTCGCAGTCCGCCGTGCAGGACCGTCTGCGCGCCCGTCCCGATTGCCTGGTCTGGTACCGCTTCGGACCGGCGCCGGCGGGGCTGACCTTCGAGCCCGCTCCTGAGAAGGACGTCCTGAGCGAGACCGCCGGGAGCCTGGAGGGCCAGCGCGCTACGCGCATCTTCCACGGCATGCTGAAGGGGCCGGCGCTGGACATCCCCGCCACGGGGTTCACCCTGTGCTGCTGGCTGAAGATCAACCAACTGGAGAAGGTGGACCGTGGCGGCTACCAACGGACCGGCGGCGGCCTCATGGCCTCCGGTAGCTGCTACTACAACGGCTGGCGGCTGATGGCCTCGCCGGACAGCGGCGGGCTGAGCTTCGCCATTGGCCGGCCCGAGGGCAGCACCGGCATCAGCAGCAACGGGTTCCTGACGCCGGGTGAGTGGCACCATGTGGCCGTCACCTGGGACCACAAGACGCTGGCGCTGTGGATTGATGGAGCGTTGCGCGCGGAGGCGGCCAACACGACGGCCTACACGCCCAGCGCCTCGCTCAAGTACTTCCGCATCGGGGAGTGCAGCGAGGGCACGGGGGTGCTCGACTTCGAGATCGCCGACCTGGGCTTCTTCAGCAGCGCGCTTCCTGGCGAGACCTTCGAGGCTCTGGGTAACCCCGACGCGGTGCTGGCCCGGCGGCTGTCGGAGTTCCTGCGGCAGATCCCGACGCCTCCCGCCGGCCCTCGGGTTGATGCGGCGGCGGAGCGGCGTTACCGCCAGGCCTTCGCGCCGCTGCTGGCGCTCAAGGGCTGCGAGGACTCGCTGGCCTTCCGGGAAGCGCGCTCCTATGCGCGGCTGTGCCTCGCCGCGAGTCTGCGCCGCAGCGGCGCTGGCGCGGAGGCCGAGCAGGCATACCGGCAGTTGGTCGCCGACGAAACTGCCATGCTGCATGTCCGCGCCCGCGCGATGCTCGCGTTGGGGGACCTGCGGCGCGACCGGAAGCAATACGCGGCCGCCCGGAGCGAGTACCAGAAGGCGTGCGACTTCTTCGTCGCCAAGCACGAGGAGTTCCGGACCGCAGCGATGGAGCGGCTGCGCGACCTGGAGACGCTCGCCGACGGCCAGCCGTTTCGCACTGAACGCCAGCGCCGGATTGACCGCATCAGCCGGGCCGTGCCCTGGTTCACCGTGGCGCCGGATGGTGACGATGCCAACCCCGGCACGGCGGTACGGCCCTTCCGCACGCTGGAGCGCGCCCGCGACGCCCTGCGCGAACGCCGCAAGCGCGAGCCTCTCCCGCCCGGCGGTGTCGCCATCGTCCTCACGGGCGGCGTGTATCCCCGACTGAAGGGGAGCTTCGCGCTCACAGCGGAGGATTCAGGAACAGCCGCGGCGCCGGTACTGTACTGCGCGGCGCCGGGCACCAAGCCGATCCTGCGCGCCGGTCAGGCCATCACCGGCTTCCGCCCCCTGGCCGACAGCCCGGCAGCGCAGCGCATCCCCGAGGCCGCCCGCCCCCACGTGCTACAGGTGGACCTGCGGGCCTCCGGCATCACTGACTTCGGCAAGCTCACGCCGCGCGGCGTTGACTACTTTGGTCCGCTGGTCAATGTGGACACGCCGGCGCATCTGGAACTCTTCTTTGGCGGAGTCCCCATGTCCCTGGCCCGTTGGCCGAACGACACGCCCAAGATGAGCGAACGCTTTGCGCTCATCGAGACGGGCGACCAGGAGGCGGTGCGCGTCGAGGGCCGCACCATGGTCAAGGACTCCAACCTGATCTACTACTCCAACCCCCGACAGGACGCCTGGGGCAACGAGCCGGACCCCTGGTTGTTCGGCTACTTCCAGTATGCCTACTTCTCCTCGTACCGCCGGCTGCTGGGGGTGGAACCGGACAAGAAGCGAATGCGAGTCGAACTCGGTGGGCCCGGGCAGCATCCCAACGTAGTCAAGGGGTCGCCCTACCAGGGCATCAATCTGCTGTGTGAGTTGGACAGCCCCGGCGAGTGGTACCTGGACCGCGCCACCGGCCTCCTCTACTTCTGGCCACCGAAGCCCCTGCAGGGCACCGAGGCGGTCGCCTCGATGCTCGAGGTGCCCGTGATCACGATGGACAACACCTCGCACGTCATCCTGCGCGGGCTGACCGTCGAGGCCGGCCGGCACCACGGCGTGACGATCAAGGACGGCGAGGACGTGCTGTTGGCGGGCTGCACCATCCGCGACATGGGCTGCAAGGGCGCCGAGATCAACGGGGGGCAAGGGCACGCGCTGGTCGGCTGCGACCTGTCCTATCTGGGCAACGCCGGGGTGACGGTCTCCGGCGGCGATCTGCCCACACTGAAGCCCTCTGGGCACGTGGTGGAGAACTGCCACATCCACCACTACGCCACCTGGAATCGCGGCGCGTACCAACCGGCCATCAGCGTGAAGGGCGTCGGGGTGCGCATGTCCCACTGCCTGATCCACGACGCGCCGCACCAGGCGTTCCTGCTGGGCGGTAACGACCACATCACCGAGTACTGCGAGGTCCACGACGTCGCGCACGAGGCCGGCGACGCCGGCGCCTGGTACATGTATGGCGTCGTGGCGGCCCTGGCGGAGCGGGGGAACGTGGTGCGCTACAACTACTGGCACCACCTGCCGCAAAACGACACCCTGGCGAAGTACCACTGCGTCTGCCGCATGGGCGTGTACATTGACAACGTCAACGGCGGCGTCACCGTCTACGGCAACGTCTTCTCGCGGGTGGACGTGGATGCCGGCGCTGTCTTCTTCGGCGGCAGCGACGACATCGTCGAGAACAACGTGTTCCACCGGTGCCGGCAGGCCGTGCGCATGGATGATCGCTCGTGGGTCTACGGCAAGGCGTACCAGGGCCTGGACGCGTATCTGGCCAAGATGAAGGTCACCGAGCCGCCCTGGAGCGTCCGCTACCCTCGGCTCACGACCATCAAGCCGCATACCGAGGATCTGACGCTGATCGTCCGCGGCAACGTGGTCGCCCGTAACATCGCGCAGGGGTGCGATAGCTTCCTGTCCGCCAATGCCACTACAGCCCGCTACGCCCGGATCGAGCGCAACTGGGAAAAGGGCGATCCCGGCATGCGCAGCGCCGACACCGGCGACTTCGGGCTGAAGCCCCGCGCGCCGGCCCTCACGGACTGCTTCTTCGAGCCGCTGCCGCTGCAGCAGATGGGCCTGTACAACGACCCGCTGCGGGCTTCCTGGCCGGTCGTGCACCCCAGCGGCAACTACGAGACCCTCACGCGCGACACCACGAAGATTGACAGGGCGGACCGTACACCACTGGCCAAGATGCCGGTGTGCAAGGCGACGCCCCGCACGGCCGAGATCCACATTGACGGTGTGCTGGACCCGAAGGAATGGGGGGGCCTCGATGCAGCTCAGGGCTTCGCGCTGACGCGCAATCCCGACAACGCGCAGACGAAGGCGCAGCCCAGCATGATGTGGCTGCGGCGTGATGCGGAGTGCCTCTACCTCGCCCTGCGTAACGACCTGGAGCCGGGCATGGAGGCCAGGCCCAAAGGCAACTCCCCCTCCTGGTGGGGTGAGGCGGACATTGCCGAGGTCATCTTCGAGGGAGTGGGGGGCGACTGGTGGCCGTCGGACACGGGCCATGGCCCGCTGTTCTACCTGGTGGGCGACAGTGCGGGCGCTTTCGACAGCTACGCGGTGGCGGGCCTGCCCAAGGCCCGCGCCGACGGATTGCGGGGGGCGGTGCAGTATGCGGCCGCCGCGCGGCCAGGTAGCTGGACCGCCGAGTGGCGTGTGCCCCTGTCGGCCCTGGGGCTGGATCCGAAGGCGGCCAAGGGGTGCTGTTTCAACGTGGGGGTACACAAGCCGCGCACTCCCGACGCCTCCGCCAACGACAAGTGGGCAGTGTGGACCGGCACCCAAGGTCCCAACTGGCGTGTCTGGAACGCCGGCTGGCTGGGCCTGTAGGAGTTGTCCTCCTATGGGTGCGTCTCGGCCGTGATCACGCGGAGATGGACGATCGAGTTCCACTCGTTGGTCGTGTTACCGTACCCGCGCAGGCGCACATACTGGACTTCGTGCGGATCAACGGTGTAGGTCTCCAGGTCAGCCGACTTGCCCGAGCTGGCGCCGTCGAACACCTTGCGCCAGGTCACGCCGTCAGTGCTGGTTTCGAGGGCGAACTTCGCCTGACGTATGGCGCCCTGGTGCCACTGGATGCCGACTCCTCTGATCTTCACCGGACGCGCGAGCGTGAGATCGAGCCGGACGTCACGCCCCTCGGCGGCCCAATATTCCCGGCGGCCGGGGATGTCCGCCAGCATGGCACGCAGGGCCTGCAGGTCGGAGTTCTTGTTCGCCTCGATCCACAGTACGTCACTCTGAGGGCCTGGGCGGCTCCGGGTGAGCTGCACGCTGTTGGCCGCGTCGTCTCGCACCACGTCCAGACCGGCCACCATGCCGAGCACGCTATCCGGGACGAACCACTCCTTCTGCTCGTGTACCGCCGGGGCGGGCATCTTGAAGGTGTGGCCGTTCAGGGCGACCTCATCGGCGGCCGCGCGGAAGAGTGCGGTCCGATTGCCGGCTCTGGCGCGCAAGCCTCCGTCGGCCTCGACGGCTTCAAGACCGAGGGCCTTGAGGATTGCGGTCGCGGGGACCAGCAGGCATGTGCCCGCGGTCCGCGTGGGCGGAGCGGGGAGGGGGCGCCCGTCGAGGAACACACGGTTGGCGAGCGGTGGCGCCAGGCGCGGCATGCAACCCGGCGGGACATGGAACTCGGGGGCGCCGGGCAGCGCTTGCGGCCGCACCATCAGATCACCGCCCGGCACGATGGCGAACGCCGTGTTCTGGCCGGGCGCGACGCGGGCATTGAACCGGATCTTGTGGTCTGGGGACTCAATGCTCCAGTCGCCCGGGGCCAGGCCTGTGAGCAACAACTGCTGCTGCTTGCCCGTCGGAACATGAACCTGGAACGGCCCGTCCAGCAGTCTGCCACTCTTGCTCAACACGACCACTCGGTCGGCCAGCGCAAGTGTGAAGGTGGTGGGGGACTCGGCCAGGGCCACCGGGAGCCGCGGCGCCTCCTCGTCCGACATCGGCATGACCGCCAGGAAAGCGTCGCTCGCCTGCTCCCGCTTGGGGGAGAACATGACGCGGCAGCCGTGCCCCTCCGGTTTGGACGGGTAGGGCGCCGTGAACTGCTGCCCGAACACACTGTTGGCCTCTTCGCCCTTCAGGATCTGCAACTCGCGCTCGTCCGGAGTCGGGAGCAGCATGTGCACGTCCACCTTGCCAGCTAGCCCCAGGGCGCTGTTCCTGAGGACCACGCCGTCGGCGGTCTGTTCCGGCGGGTTCAGCGCGTTCAACTGCCAGACCTTGCGGAACTCGGGCTTGGCTGCCGTGACGTTGTCGAGGACGATGAGCGCCGCCGGCGTCTGCTCGTTGTTGAGATTGAGGAAGCAGAACGTGCGCACATACTCCTTGATCTTCTCGCTGTAGGCCGACTTCAGGTCCACTGCGAAGTAGCTGAAGAAGGGGCGCTGCGGCACGGGGCCGAAGCTGGCCGAGATCTTGCTGCCGTGAGCGAGCGCCGGGTTACTGGTCGCGTCCTGGGGAGTGCTGGGGCAGCCGCGGTTGAAGCGCGTGCCGCCATCATTCGCGGTCGTGCCCGGGAACTTCTCGTCCGGGTCCACCACCAGCAGCATGCTGTGCGCGACCGACCGCTTGCAGAAGTTGGTGTCGTAGGGGGTGCCGTAGAAATGGTACTGGCCCAGATCCACCGCCTGCAGGCCGCGGTAGTAGATCTGGAAGCTGCCCGCGTCGGAATGCTGATGGTTGCCGAAATGGTAGCCGCCCCCCTTCATCTCCACCACGGCGTCGGCGGTGTTCGCACCCAGATTCCAACCCGTCCGGGCCACCATGGACCCGAGCACCGGGCCGAAGTCAAGGGTGAGCGGCAGGTCGTCGAGACTCTTCTGCGCCACCAGGTTGGGGTCGTTGAGCAGCAAGTAGGGAATGGGGTCGCCAGCGGTGCCGCCCTGGCGCTGGAAGTCGCCCTTGATGATCGGGTCGGCGGTGTAGGCGTACGCGAGCAGGGGCGTCAGCCCGAGATTCACCTGCTGGCCATCTGAGAAGCCATCGCCATCGCGGAGCATCTGTCCGATAGGCAGGCGCATGTAGAGCCAGAACTTGTAGACGTCACCGATGTTGCCGTCGAAGACCGGTCTGCCGGTCATGCGGCGGAGCAGCCAGGCGGCGTGGAGATCCCAGCCGAACCGATAGGGCCCGTAGCTGACGCCCTGGTTGTGCCGCGGCGACTGGTACTCGAAACGGCGCATCGGCACCAGTTCCTCGAGGATGCGGTAGGCACAGTAGCGATACGGCAGGGGATCCTCGTCATAGATGGCGATGGCCATGCTGAGCAGGTCGCGGTTCACCTGCGCCTCATTACCATGCCCGTTGATGATTGACTGCCGGAACGGGGGCCAGCCGATCTCCATGTCATCGGCCAGGCGCATCAGGTCCTTGCGGATGCTCTCCCGGTCTGCCGGCGCCATCACGTCGTAGCACCAGTCATAGACCAGCGCGCCCGAGTAGATGGCCCGGCCGATCTCCCGGGTGATGTCGAGCAGGTTGTCGAACTGGACCGCCGCCAGGTAGGTACGCATCAGGGCCACAGCTTCGAGGCCACGCTCCCGGTCACCGGCCATCAGGTGGACGAACGCCTTGGCCACGGCAGCCTGCTCCAGCGTGGCGTTGTAGCCTACCTCCGCGTTGGGGGCGACGCTGAACGCGAACGGCTTTGTCGCCTGCTCTCTGACTCGCGCCCACACGGGGGCATTCTCGCCCTGGTCCAGGTTGGCCCGCACTTGCGCCAGCGACGCTTCGTTCACCCACAGGCGCGGCCGGGACTGGGGCGGCACGATGGTCGGCTGATACGCGGCCGCCGCGGCCGGGACTGCCGGGGGCGTGTAGGCTGCGATCTGCAGGGCGTCGAGCCGCATTCCTTCCGGCAGCCAGACCCGGATCTCCTGCTCCTGGCCGTTCAGATCGAACTTGCCGGTGGCCTGCGTGCAACTGCCCGGCGGGCTCCACGGCACAAAGACGACCCGCTTGGTGGGGCGACTGCCGTCAACGGAGATCATGAGCCGCAGCGAGGCGCTCTTCCCGGAGGCCGCCTTCATCGCGGCGGTGCCCTTGGCGTCTGTGGCCGCGTGGGTGCGAATCCAGTAGCGACCGGCCTGCGGCGCCTTCACCGTGAACACCAGGTCCGGCGCACTATCGGGCAGGCCGACGTTGCTGACCACCCCCTCCTTGAGCGACACGCCATGCTTGCTCGGAAAGGTGTCCTGCCCGACCACTTCCGCTCGATCCGTGCTGATCTGCGCGGCTTCGGCCTCGAGGGTGAGCGGGTCGCCGAACGCCGTGCTGGCCAGTGCGCCCATCAGGATCAGGCAGCCAAGCCAGACTACGAGTCTTGCCGTCAGCATGGTGTCAGTCTTCTCTCTTCTGGGGGTCGTGTTCCCGGAACGCGCGGGGCCTGTGCCCCTGCTGGGAACTCGTGAGGCCTGCGTCGGGCTGCTGCTCACGCCTCGCGCGGGTGTCGGGCTGTTTCGGCGCGATGCGCGGCGGCACCTTGGTGACGCGGCAGGGCGTCCTGATGGAGTCACCGTCGGTTCCGCCAGCGCCCGGGCGCGCCCCCGGCTACTGGCCGGACTGCCTGACCAGGATGATCCGGTCCACCAACACCAGGTCGTCCCGCGCCGGGCCGCCGTAGGAGGGCCCGTCGAACTTGAGCGACACCCAGGCCTGCCAGGTGTTGTCCACGCCGGGCTCGTAGACCCGCGTTCCGACCTCCAGATGCGTCCCCCAGCTTTGGGCCGAGAACCAGATCCAGCTATCCGCCGTCACGGTGATCTCGCCGAGCTGGTAGAGACGGTACACGCCCGGCGTGATCTGGTCTCGCGGGATGCTCACCCGCGCCCCGTGCACACCGGAGGGCGTGCCCGGCGGCGGATCGTGGGCGGTCCACTGGTAGAAGCCCATCTGGAAAGGCAGATCGGGCAGATCCACGGTGGCGGCGTAGCCGAAGGCCGCCTGGGGATCGGCGACGGTCTTGCGGCCCGACTTGTGGCTGTAGTTCTTCGGCAGGTACTGGCGCACCGTGTCTGGAGGTGTGCCTGCCAGCCGCTCCGGTAGCGGCTTTGCCTGGCCGCCGCCGGCGATCACTGCCAGCAGGTCCTGGAGCGTCTCCGCGCCCAGCGGCCGGTGCTTCATGCCCGCCGGGGCCGACGCGTTGTTGACGGACGTGATGCGGTCCGCGACCACTGCCGCGTCCCGGTATGCGTCCGGATGGGCCTTCTGCAGGTCGAACCACTTCCAGAGCGTGGCGAAGTCGAGTTCCCGGCGCAGCAGGCGGACATTGAGCAATCGCTCCGTGTCCGCGGCCACCCGCTGCTCCATCTGCTCGAACCAGCCCTGCCAGCGGTGGATGTTGTCCGGGGTCAGGTACGGGAAGGTGCGGTCATCGAGGTTGGGGGAGGTGTAGGTGACTCCGGGCGGCAGCTCGCGCATGGCCTTGCGGCCGTCTTCGAGGGCCTGCAGATACTGCCGTGCCAGCGGTGCGGCCGCGCCGTACTGGTGGTCCGTGAACTCGCGGATGATGGCGTCGGTGTCGCAGTTGACGTCCTGCAGGAGCTTGAGGAACAGGTACGTCTGCAGCTCGCCCAGGCCGGCCCGCTGCAGGTACTTGCAGTGATCGGTGAAGAACCCGCGCACCCCGGCCCGGTACATCAGGCGCACCTGGTTGATGTTGCGCTCCAGGTTGCCGAGGGGCATCTCGATGCCGGTTCCCCAGGGGTTGGGGTAAAGCCAGGCCCAGAGGTTGCCGGGGGCCGCGATGGCATTCCAGGCCTTCAGGTCGGCGTAGGTTTCCTGGAGCCGCGGGTCCGGGTGCGTCCAGTCGGCGAAGTAGCAGTCCTCAATCGGCGCGAAGGAGATGATCAGGTTGGGCGGTAGCCTCTGCCCCTTGGGGAGCAGGGGCGGCTTCTGGGTCTGGCTGCGCCGGTAGGCGATGGTCCGGACGAAGACGCCGGGATGCTCCCGCTGCAGTAGGGCGCACAACTCCAGGTCATAGTCGAGCAGCGGCCCTCCCGGGCTCTGGTACTTCTGCTCCAGGGCCACGCAGGCCGGACACCAGCACAGCCGGCCGGGTGTATCATTGGCATCCAGGGTGATGATCCGGTTGCCGGACTCCGCGGCCAGATGTCTCAACACGTTGGCGGTGAGTTCGCGCCGCAGCGCCGGATTGCCGAAACACAGTTGCATGGTCGGGACACGCTTGCCGGTGGCATTCATGGAGAAGAAATCGGGGTTGGTCGCGAAGTAGTCCTGACGCGGCAGCCAGGTGAAGTCGCGGCGCAGATAGGGGGTCTCGGGCGACGGCGGGATGTACGTGAACAGGCTGTGCACGAACTTGTCGTTGCGCAGGTACGGCACGAAGGGAGACGCCGGGTCCTTGCCCCACTTCTCCGAGGCCATGTTCATGCCGTTCTGGTAGTAGAAGTCAGGGCCCCAGTACAGCGTCAACTCGCGGCTCGGAAAGGAGAACCCGCGCCTTCGGTTGAACGGGTTCAGCGTCACGCTGGGCCGGGCCGGGACCACAGGCTTCTCGTATACCGAGTACCAGCGCCACCCCACCGAGTTCTCGAGGAACTCCATCACCGCGTGCAGGTTGCCGTGAATGCCCTGGCCATACAGGAAGATGTCCGCGCCGCGGCTGCGCGAGACGTGCTCCTGCTCCTTGAGCGACTTCAGCGGGTCGCCTCCGAGACGCTTGAGGGCCGGCGCGCTCACCCCGACGAAGACCGCCGGGGCGCCGGCGGGCAACTCCCAAGCGGCCACGACCGCGAACTCCGCGCCGGTGGTCTGCTTGAGGGTGTCAGCCAGCGTCTGCACCGCAAAGTCGTCCACCCTGGAGGGCTGGTCCGGCCGCACGATGCGGTAGCGGGTGGCGCCGTTGGCGGACAGAGTGAGTGGTGCTGTGCTCGGCGGGGCGGCATGACCTACGGCCGTCAGGAGGAGAAGTGCTGTGACGACAAACGCCCTTGGCATCGTCTGTCTCTCCGTGGCATAGCAGTACCGCAGCCGGCTGACCGGCCGGAAGTGCGGGCGCCGTCCGCGATGCGACCGCAGGCCTTCAGTGGGGCCTCTCCGCCTCGCAGTTGCATCTTGCGCCCTGACGGGTTCTCGGAAAGGCAACGGCTAGTCGCCCCAGAGCACGAGCCGGAAGCCGCGCGGAGGGATGGTGTCCTGCCACTGCGACGCCAGCTCGTAGGTCTTCCCCGGGTTCCACACGTCGCTCCCCCGCGCGCCCGCCTTCGCTCCGAGCTTCGCCAGGTCCAGTTGCAGCGACGCCGCCTGCGCCTCATCCGTGTCGTTCTGCGCCGCCAGCAGCAGTCTCCCCCACGCGAGTAGGCCGAGGCGAGAAGGCGGTTTGACTGTGGGCTCACCAGCGCCACGCCGCTGCCCTCATGCCGGTACAGGCGGAAGACGACCTCGATGGCAACCGAGAGGCGGTCAGTACTGCCCCTGACGCCCGCAGCCTGGGCGAGACGGGCTGTGTCAGGGCTTAGTTGCCGGACCGTGGGCGGTGTGGGGCAGGGCTCCGCGTCAGTACGGAACTGGTCCGCCGCCGCCGGCGCCAGGACCAGCAGAACGGCCATGGACGCGTGACAACGCAACCGCATGGTCGACTCCCGCGACGAGGCCGTTACTGCTTGACCGGCCTGACGAGCACCGGGTACTTGATGGCAGTCGTCCGCGCTCTCGCGTCGGTGGCGTTCAAGGTGAGTGTCGCCCAGGTCAGCCCTGTGTTGCCCACCGCCAGCCGCGTCTCGTATCGGCCCTCACCGCACGGGGTCATCGCCACGGGCTCTTTCCCGGGGGCCGCGCAGGTGACTGTGGTGATCGGGTCCGGCGAGAACGGCTTCACGATGACCTTGGCCAACCCATCCTGGGCGGCAACCGGGCTGTACTGAGCGTTGCGCTCGGGCGCGATGACGGCAATGGCCGGCCACTGGCCGGGGACCGCCTCCGTCCAACATAGAGCGCCGTCTTCGAGGGAGAGCAGCCGGAACTGCCCCGGTGGACCATTGGGGCTCGTGCCCAGCGCCGGACCGGCGAGACTGAGGACGCCGCCCGGGCTGTTGTAGCAGTCGTAGATGGGATGCAGATGTCCGGCCAGGTGGGCCTTGACATGGTACTGGGCACACAGGTTGATCACCCGCAGCGCCTGCTCGCCACCCAGGGATGCCCAGCCGGGCATGCTGTCGAAGGTCGGGTTGGGCATGGCCACCAGCGGGTGGTGCATGGCTATCAGGAACTGTCTCTGACCGCGCCCGTGGGCCAGCTTCAGTTGCTCCTCCAGGTAGTCACCCCATTGCGGCCAGTTGCGCTCGCCGGCGCACCCGCTGCTGTCACCGATGCCGATGAGGGTGCAGTCCTCGCAGTCCGCGACAATGTGCTGAGTCTGGAATACGCTGCGCCACACCTCGACAGGCGGCCAGTCGTGGTTCCCCGCCACGGGGTAGACGGGGCAAGGGGCGCCCTTGAGGATCTCCAGGAACAGCCGCCAGGACGCCTCGTCCCCCGCGTCGGCGATATCGCCCGTAGCGACCACAAACTGAGGCTTGATCACGGGCAACATGGCCGCGAAGTCTCGGAGCGACTCCTGCCCCCGGGTGCCGAAGGACCCCGCCCCGGACGCACTCAGATGAGTGTCGGTGATGTGCACGAAGACAAAGGCATGGGTGGGGATGGCGCACAGGATGAGTGTGAGTGGGGACAGGAGGTAGCGCGCGCGCCAGGGGACGGTGACCATGTGTTCTGCCTCCGATGCTCGTCCATCGCTCAGACCTGACCTTCCCCCAGCCATGGCACCAGTTGCAGTCTGGTAGATCGGGTCTGTTCGGCCCTGCCCTCCGGGGTGGCTGGTTGGTAGCCCGGTGAGCCACGTGGTCGCACGATGTTGTAGCGTCTTCGCCACCATTCTGCCAGAATCCTGGCTTCCACCAGCGTGTCGAAGAGCTCGCCGTCCGGCAGTTCACATCTTGCAGCTCGCCGCTCAAGCTCGAGCTGGCTCGGTACTACCCGGGGCTGTGTCTGATCGGGTACGCCAACGGCTACGCCGGCTACCTGCCAGCCCGGCGAAGCGTGGTGCTCGACGGAGACGGGCCGCGGTATGACTGATGCAGGTTCGTCGGTCTTCCCGCCGTCTATGCCGCCGAGGCTGAGGATGTGCTGGTCGAGGCCGTGTACGCGGTGCTCGCCAACCTCGATCGTGCCAACCAGCCGGCCGTCCACGGGCGCTCGGTGGCTTCGCCATAGCCGTGGGCGGCCAGGACGTAGGGAGCGCACCCCATGACGGCGAAAGGTACGGTCCCCGCCATGATCTGACAGGGCCGGCGGGGCGCCGACCGAAAGAGAGTGAGACAGTATGAGAACTGCGTCACGCGTGCGATTCCTGCTTGTACTCGTCGGACTGCTGTCGCTGGCCGCCGTATGGGCCGCGCCGGCGCAACATGTGGTCGTGGTCAGCATTGACGGCGGCCGCCCCGATGTGATCCTGACCAGCGACACGCCCAACCTCCATGAACTCGCCGCCGGCGGGGCGTACACCTGGTGGGCGCACACCATCGTGCCCAGCATCACTCTGCCCTCCCACTGCTCGATGCTGACCGGCTGCGAGATGGCCAAGCACGGCATCACCTGGAATGACAAGTTCCGCGCCGAGGCGGGCTATGTGAAGACGAGCACCTGCTTCGAGATCGCGAAGGCTGCGGGCCTGGGGACGGCCATGTTCGTGGGCAAAGAGAAACTGCGCCACATCGCCAAGCCAGGCACCGTGGATGAGTTCTCGCTGGTCGCGGGCGGCGCCGTGCCGATCTCCGAGGCGGCGGGCGCGTACTTCAAGGCCAAGAAGCCGGGGATCCTGTTCGTGCACTACCCCGATTCCGATGCTGCCGGCCACGGCAAGGGCTGGGGGTCGCCGGCCCATCACGCCTCCATCGAGAACTGTGACAAGGGGATCGGGATCCTGCGCGCGGCCCTCAAGGACTCGGGCGTGGCAGAGCAGACCATCATCATCGTCACCGCCGACCACGGGGGCCATCTGCTCACCCATGGCACGGCCGACGTGCGCGACATGACGATCCCGTGGATCTGCTACGGCCCTGGCATCATCGCGCCGGGTGAGCTACAGGCGCCGCCGTTCGTCTGTGACACGGCGGCCACGGCGTTGTACGCACTGGGCCTGCAGCCCGATCCGCAGTGGGACGGCAAGCCGGTGACCGCGGCCTTTGTTGCCCCGGCAGCCCAGGCGGCCACGAACTAGACCCCGGCCGACAGTCTGTGGCGGCGCGGCGGGACGAAGGTGTCGCCCCCCCGGGGTTCTTGGTTGGAAGGGGAGGATGAGGGGGGCCCGGTGGACGGGCGCTGCCGCGCCCGCCTAGCATGAGCCGCGCCTCCGGCGCTAACGGCCCCCGCACGCCGTCGCCATCGGGCCATGCGGCATGCCGTTGCCATCGGCCGAGGCCCGGATGCCGTTGCCGTCGAGGCCCGGAGGGCCGACTCAATCTAGGCGGGGGCGGAAGCCCCCGTCACCCGACGCCCTTTGACCTCCTCCGGTCGGGTCGTTGGTGACGGCCGCGTTTGCGGCGCCGGATGTGAGGCGACCCCCAACGCCGCGATGGGCGGTGTCCGGCGGCGGGGCCCGGCGCACACGACGCGCCACCCGCCGCCTATTCTGGCGCGAGCTTCCGCACGTCGGCGCTAGCGGACCATCATGAGCTTGAGGGCGTGGCTGCGGTGCTTGTCCGTCGCGAGGGCGAAGGCCTGCTGGATGTCCCGTAGCGCAAAGCGGTGGCTGATGAGGTGGGCGTAGCGTTCGGGCGCGGCGGAAAGCAGGTCCAACGCTACGCTGAAGTCGCGGCGCGTGCCGAGTTGCGCGTACGCCAGCGGCGCGTATAGCGTCAGCTCCTTCGTCGGCAGCGGGGTGAAGTCGAAGCTGGCCACCGGGCCCGTGTTGCCGCCCAGGAGGGCGACCCGGCCCAGCTTGCCGGCCAGGTCCACCGCCTGCTGGAAGGTACCGTGCGCGCTGCCCACGGTCTCGAAGACGGCGCTGGGGCCCGCCGGGAAGAGGGCCGCGACCTGCTCGCGGAGCGCCTCCGGGTCGGCGCCTAAGACAGTGGGTATCCCCAGAGCCCGCGCGGCGTCGGCCTGGAAGCCATGGCGGGCCGAGAGGGCGACCGTGGCCCCAAAGGCGTGGGCGGCGGCGGCGGTCATCAGGCCGATCGCGCCAGCCCCCAACACGAGCACCTCATCTGCGCCGTCCACACCGACGGTCCGCACCGCGTGCACGCCCACGGCCAGGGGCTCCACGAGCGCGCCGGTCGCGAAGTCGAGCGCGTCGGGTAGCCGGTAGAGCGTGTACGCCGGGCATGTCATCTGCTCGGCAAAGCCGCCATCGGCCGTGAGTGTCAGGAAGCCCATGTCGGGGCACTGGCAGTAGCGCCCGGCCATGCAGTAGCGGCACGCGCCGCAGTAGGTGAACGGCTCCACGCAGACGCGGTCGCCGACGGCCCAGCCGGTGACGCCGTCACCGAGGGCGAGGATCTCGCCGGTGATCTCGTGGCCGGGCACGAAGGGCGGCTGCGGCCAGCGGCCCGCGAACTGGTGCAGGTCGCTGCCGCACAGGCCGCAGGCGCGGAGGTCGAGGAGGACCTCGCCCGGAGCCGGGTAGGGAACGGGTACGTCGCGTACTTCCAGGGCGTTCGGACCGGCGAAGCAGGCGGCCTGCATCGTGTCGGGCATCGGTTGACCTCGGGTGTGTGGGAGGACGACAACGGCGTCCTCACCCCTCCCCCTCTCCCTCGCTGCGCTCCGGAGAGGGGGACGGCAACGGCGACGGCGCGGCGCTACTTCCCTGACGCGAGGAAGACGTTCCCGTCGGTGGGCTGTGGCTGCCACAGGCCCTTCTGGCTCTCGGCGATGGGGACCGGGCAGTGGTCGAAGATGTTCTGGCGGATCAGGTTGGTGGGTACGCGGCCCAGGCGGTCGGGCTGTAGCGTGACAGCCGCGCTGTCCTTCTCGTCGAAGCCCACGAGACGGTTGCCGATCAGGTCGCAGCGGCCGGCGAGCAGCAGGGCCTGCTTGACGCCCGCGGCGCCGCCGCGCTCGATCACGTTATGGCGGAAGAGCGTGGTCGGGCTGCCCCAGATGTTCAACGTGACGGGGCTTTGACAACCGGTGATGAGGTTGTCGTGGAAGTTCCAGTTGGCCAGCGGCGGGAAGACCTCGAACAGGTCGCCGGTCTTCAGCGGCGTCGCGGCGGCGAGCTTGAACAGGTCAGTCTCGCGGTCGAACGGCCCCATGACGACCGGGCCCTGCAGCTTGCCGGCGCGGGCCCACACCAGGTTCCAGCCCTCGTAGCGGGCGGTCTTGCGGCGGGGGAGCGGGACCTGGCCGCCGGCGGACTTGAAGGTCTGCGGGTCAATGATCTCGCCGACGCGGCTGGTGGCGGTCGTGGCCTGGAGGCCGGCGCCGCAGTTGCGGATGATGTTGTCGTGGACGACGAGGTTGAGGGCCGGCTCCAGGATCTGCAGCGCCGTGACCCGCGGATCGCAGGCGCCGCGCACGTACATCTGGTTGTCGCTGATGATGGTGTTCTCGGCGCCGAGGACCTGCACGCAGTGGCGGGGCTTGCTGGTGGGGCCAACCTCGGTCATGTCGAAGATGTTGCCGGTAACATTGGTGTAGGCCGAGCCGAGGTGCACAGCGTCGCCGATGCCCCAGACCTCGACGGCGCTGGAGCCGAAGTTGACGAAGAGGTTGTTGGTGATGCAGACCTCGACGGCGCCGCAGGCCGAGCGGATGGCGCAGCCGCCGTAGGGCACGACGCTCTCGAAGACATTGCCCGAGATGACGTGCTGGGCCGTGCCGAGGATCTCCATGTTCTCGCTGTGGTCCGAGGAGTTGCCGATGGCCACCGTGCCGGCGTTGCGGACGTAGTTGTTCTGGAACTTCACGAAGCGTGAGGCGCCTTCCCAGGCGCAGCCGCCGACATCCACGATGCGGCAGTTGAGGATGGCGGTGCCCTCGGCGTAGTCGTTGTTGTTGAAGGCGTTGCGGCCGCAGTCAATGGCCCAGCAGCGGTCGTAGATGATGGACTTGGAGTAGTTGGGCGGCGGGGGGTTATTGCCCGAGCGGCCCGGGCCGCCGGACCAGAAGGCCTCCAGCGACATGCGATAGGCGTGGACGTTCTGCACGAGCACGCGCTCGGTGCCGATGACGCCGGTGGCGAAGCTGGTCTTCAAGTCCTGCCCCCAGATGCCCCGGGAACCCCAGGTGGGGAAGTGGCCGCACTGGTCGCGGTTCTCAAAGCCCATGTTGCCGATCATCTTGAAGTCGCGGACGGTGCACTCGGTCCCGCCGCGCATCTGCACACACAGGCCGTGGCCCTCGGAGATGTCGAGCACGGTGTTCTCGCCGTCCTGGCCGGCGAGGACGAAGCCGGAGGGGTTGTTGATCCTCAGCCCCGAGCTGAGACGGTAGTGGCCCGGCGGGACGAAGACGTTCTTCTTGCTCTTGAGGCCCTCGTCAATGCCGGCCTGCAGGGCGGGCTGGTCGCGGTGGCGCAGGACCGCGTCGGTAACGGCCTTCGTCGGGGCGTCCTTGAGGGTGAGGACGTTGCCCTCGATCTTCTCGATGAAGGTCTCGAGACGGTCGGTGGCATTGAAGGTGGCGGTGTAGCCCTTCTCCCACTCGAACTGCTTGAACCGGACCTCGAGGCCGCCCTGGAGGGGCTGCCAGTCGAAGGTGATGGGCACCTTGGGCTTCCAGGTGCGGCCCATGTCGTCACTCCAGCGGAAGCTGGGCGGGCTGACCGGCTCGATGTCCACCACGTAGACGCTCCAGCCGGTGGCCTTCTCGTCCAGGCCGCGGATGTCCAGGACGTCCTTGAGGGGGGGCTTGCCCTTGTAGGAGGCGTAGGTCGAGCCCGGCCCCCAGAGGGTGCCATTGAGCGTGCGCGGGCAGCACCTGGAGAGCATGACGCCCTGGCCCACCTTGAAGTCGCCGACGTCCTTGACGGTGATCTGGGTGGCGTTGGCGGTGGTCGTGGCCACGGTCTCAAAGTCCGAGCCCGAGGCGCCGAAGTCGCGAACGTTGAGCCAGGCGGTGGCGTCCTGGGCCAGCGCCGCTCCCGGCGCGAGGAGGGCCGGCAGCAGGGCGAGCAGCAGCAGGTTGCGTCTCATGTCAAGCCTCCTGACAGGAACATCGTTCGCAGCGGTGGCGTGACCGCTATTGCTGGGCGGGAGGCTTAGGGTTGGCCCCGCCCCCCATGTTGACCTTCCCCACCGGCGTCTTGGCCGTGCCCGGCCAGGTGCTCCCGCCGTAGCGCCAGTCCAGCTTCTGATAGGCCGCCAGGAAGGCGCCCATGGCGCCCGACGAGCCGTCGCCGACCTGGCCCTCGGCGTCCACGGCGTAGCGCAGTAGGTCCTGGCTGAACTGCAGTGAGTCCTTGACGTTCTCCTTGAGCACCCGCAGCAGCGCGCGGCGCGGGGCCTTCGGGTCGTGCGTCAGGGCCTCGGCCTCCTGATTGGTGATGGCCGCCATGGCGGGGAGGTCCATGGGCGCCTTGACCTTGCCGACTTCCTTGAACAGCGGCGCCCCCCGCACCGGCGCGAGCGCCGCCAGCGCCGTCGCCGAGACCAGCGGGTCCTCCCACAACATGCCGGGCTCAGCCTGTGCCGCCAATACCGGATAGGCTCCCAGGATGAAGGCCTTCTCCAGGTCCACGTGGCTGTCGCTGCGGGCCAGTATGGCGCCCAGGTACACCAGTTCGCGGGCGCGCTGGAGGAGGGTGAGGTCGGCCGCGGCGGGCAGGGCCACCACCTTCCTGGCATACTCCAGCGCCTGAGGGCGCAAGTCCTTCCCCACAGGCAGGCCGGCGATGGTACTGACCAGGGCCGCGCGCGGCAGGGCCGCGGTCCGGTCGGTGGGAGGCTCAGCCGCCCACCGAGTCGCCGCAGCCAGGAGCCGGGGCGTGAGATCGCTGCGCAGCGCGGGCGGCAGTTGCAGCGCCACCAGACCCACCAGCGGGGGAATGGGATCCGCGGCGCCGTGAGTGGCGATCCACTTCTGGACGAACTGCCGGTACTTCTCGCCCTCCGGCCGGGCGGCGGCTTTGAGCATTCCCCACATCAGCAGCAGGCCCGCCTCATCCGCCGCCACGGTCTCGGGCTGGACCTGGGCGAGGATCTTGTCCGCCACGAGCTGTTGCAGATCGCGCTGGCTGAGGCGCTCCAACTCGACGGCGCGACGGGCCGCGTCGGTGCGGGCCTCCTTGCGGTTCAGGTTCAGAGGGCTGGTCAGGCACTCCGCCAACACGCGGCCGGTGGCCAGCGGCGTCTGCAGGTCCAGCAGCTCGGCAGCAGTGGGGGCGAGGTCAATCTGCAGGGCCTCCTGCTCGGAGACGAAGTCGCGCTTGATGTCGGGGCCGAGGGCCAGCAGCATGATATGCTCACACTGGTCACAGTGGTCGCCGTGGCCGTGGAAGTCCTCGGTATGGCGCCCATGGTCGTTGGTGAAGAAGACGGTCGTGGTGTCCTTGTAGTACGGATCGGCCTGGATGCCGTTCCACAGGGCCCACATCTGCTCGTCGCAGCCGCGAATGGCGGCCTGGTACTCGCTGATGTCCTTGGCGACGTGGCCCGCATGGTCGGTCCAGCCCCAGTTCACGAACACGAGGTCTGGCTGGTCCTGCTTCATGACCTCGATGACCTTGGCCGTGACCCCCTTGTCGCCTTCAGCGTCCTTCTCGTTCCACGTGGTATCCTTGTCGCCGCTGACGTGCGAGGCGGCGAACTGCTTGCCGTACGCCGGGTGCGAGCTGTACGGCAGGAAGCTGTAGACGGCCTTGCCGAAGACCGACCAGGCCTTCGTCGGCGGGACGTGCTTCTCGTCGCGGAGGACCTCAAAGAGGGTGGGCATGGTCAGGCGCGGGCCGCCGTTGGGGATGCACTGCCAGGTGCCCGAGATGGTGGTACTGTGGCCCTGGCGGGTGACGGTGATGCCGCGGTCGAAGTAGCGGGTGAACAGTGTGCCCTGGGGCCGGAGGTCGTTGTACAGGTGTGGAATCTGGGTGTGCTGGGGATCGCCGAAGGTGTCCATCCACCGCACCCCGTCCATCACCACGATGAAGACGTGCTTGGTCTTGTACTCCGCCGCGGCGGCGGACGTCGCGACCAGCACCGTCGCGACTGCCACGACCGCCGCCAGAACGAACCAGGTGAGCCGGGTACGCATGTGGCTGCCCTCCTTGGCCGTCTTGGGCCGGGGTAGTAAGGGTTCCTCAGAACCCCAGTGACAGCCCCCTATGGATCGCCAGCCCGATCTGCTCGACATGACCGCGCCGGCCGTTGTACCACAGCAGCCAGCGGTCGCGCTCACGTACTGCGAACGGTTTGTAGCACGCCTCCTCGTCCCACGCGCCGGGCGTCGGGGAGATGATCGGGTTGGCCGGGTGGCGCTGCCAGCCGGTGAGCCCATCCCGCGAACGCGCCAGGCAGATGCGCGCGGTGTGTTCGTCCGCAAAGCCGAGGTAGAACATGACCTCCCAGCCACGGTGGCGCAGCACCTGGCAGGCCGTGACCTTGTGCCGCTCCCACGCGTGGGTGGGGTCGGCGGTGAAGACGGGGTTGGCCGGGTGCTTGCGCCAGTGCAGGCCATCGTCGCTCTCGGCATAGCCGATAGCGTCGGGCTCGTACTGGTCGCCGGCGGAGTACCACATGCGGAACACGCCCCGCCGGCGGTCCCACCGCACGTGCGGGCACATGGCCGCGCCCTTCTCCCACGGCTCCTCCGCCACCAGCACCGGCCGCGCGCTCAGGCGCCGCCAGTCGAGGCCGTCGCGGCTCGTGGCATAGCCAATCCGCGACTGCCCCTGCGCCTGGCCGGTGTACCACATGTGTAGGCACCCGCCCCGGCGCACCACCACCGGGCGGTTGATGTCGCACTCCCAGCCGCTGTCGCTCGGGCCGAGCACGATCTGCGGCTCACCCCAGGTGACGCCGTCGGCGCTCTCGGTCAGGGCCACGCTCCGGCGCGGGCGCCAGGAGAACCACATGTGGTAGCGGCCACGCTCGCGCAGCACCGACAGATCGAAGCAGGTGCCCAGGTCGCCGCCGAGGACGGGGTTGCCCTGGTGCTTGCGCCAGTTGCTGTCCGGCGGTGTCGCCATGTTGTTCGTCGGTGTGTCCATGCGTGTGCCTCGTGGGGCCCCGCCCGCTGCGCGGGCACCCCACGACTCCCGACCGTGGCGGGAGGGGAGGAGGGTTGCCCGTATGACGGGGGCTTCCGCCCCCGCCTAGATTGAGCCGCGCCTCCGGCGCTCAACGGCCCCCGCCATCCCGCCATCCCCTCATCCCCTCATCGCGCTCTCTCAGCCTCCCGTCGTCCATACACCCGCTCCGCCGTGTTCCAGCAGATGTTCGCGCGCGCCTGTTCGCTCAGTTGGTCCAGGAACACGTCGTAGCGCTGCATCTCCGGGCCGAGGCGCTCGAAGCGGGCGACGAGGTCGGAGCCGAGGCAGATGCGGTCGCTGAAGCGCTCGGTCAGCTCGAGCCAGGGTTCTTGCGGCTTGCCCTCGGGGCAGATGATCACATCGAAGATGATCCAGGAGTAGTCCACGATGGCCTGCGGGAACTGCTCCAGCAGGCGCCAGATCATCTGGTGGTAGAAGGGGACGTTGACGCGGCGGGAGATGCCACAGTGGGCCAGGACGAAACGCGTGCGCGGGAAATCGCGCAGGGCCTCCTCAAACTCGTACAGGTAGAGCGGGTGGTCGCCGCGGCTGACGGCCGTCACGTTCTGGTGGATGAGCACCGGGAGGTCGTGCTCGGCGGCGAAGTCGTAGATGGGCCAAAGGGCGCGGTGGTTGGCACGCGCCGGCTCACCGTAGGTGAAGGCGGTCAGGTCGTCATGGCGCAGCAGCAGCTCCCCGATGCCGGCCCAGACGCCCGGGAACCATTCGAGCATCCGCTGCACATCGCGCAGCGCGAAGCGGTCCACGGGGTTGAAGCCGCAGATCAGCGGGTACAGGCGGGCACGCTGCTCGACGGGGAGCGACTGCACCAGCCGGGCCACCAGCACGTCGGTGTGGCCATAGTAGTAGCAGGCGGCGTCGTTGGCCAGATAGTAGTCCGGCGCCTCACGGTCCCACTCGGCCCACAGCTTGGCGACCGGGAGGCCGAAGATGACGGCCTTGCCGACGCCCCCGCGGTCCATGGCGCGGATCAGGTCGGCGCCGTCCGGCGTGTCCTGGATGAAGCTCACGGCGTGCAGGTGGGCGTCTATGAGCGGGTACTTGCTGCCGGCCAGCGGCCCCAGCGAGCCGCGCCGCGTGGGGTCGCGCTGCCAGGTGGCGATGCTCTCATTCGGCATCGAGGGCCTCCAGTCGCGCGCGCAGGCACGCTCGTTCTGCGGCTTCCAGGAAGGGCTCGATGGATCGCCAGTGCCGCGCATTACCGACTAGGGCCCGCACCCGCTCGGCGGGCAGTTGCGCCACGAGCCGGTGGCTCAGCTCCACCGGCAGGGCCCGCATCAGGTGCGCCAGATCGCGCGCGCTGCCCACCAGGCCCACCACGTGGTCCCAGCCCAGCATTGCGATCAGGCGGTGCTGGCCGTCGGTCTCCAGCGCGTTGAGGGCGAGGCTGAGGGCATAGCCGTCCTCCAGCAGGTCGCACAGGAACGCCGGGCCGAGGAGATCGAGAACGGTCACGTCGCCGTGGCCGTAGGTCCACTGGAGCACCTCGGCCAGTTGCTCCGGTGTCTCGATGAGACGCCGCAGCGCCTCGGCGCCAAGCCCGGTCAGGAGCGCCTCCTTGACCCGCTCCTCGGCCAGAATGACCAGCAGGTCCCGCAGCGCCGGGCCGTCCTCGAGCGCCTCGGGCAGCACCGGGCCGACACAGGCAAGCAGGAAGAGCTGGTCCTCGGGCTGGAGGACCTTGAGCAGGCGCTGCAGATGCCGCGGGCCGCGCACGAGCGCCGGGAGGTGGGGCCGGAGCTGCTCGAGCACGGCCCGGTCGTGGTCGCCCTGAAGCACATCGAGCGCCACCACCAACTCCTCGGCATTGGCGACGGTCGCGGTCTCCCCCTCGATCGTGATCCTGTACTCGTTCACGCGAACGCTCCTTTCGGGGCGCAACACACCACCTCGGACATTCTCCGCGGGCTACTCACGGGCCTTCGTCGCCTGCGCCAGGTCCATGCGGCGCAGGCGCCTCATGCCCAGCCAGGTGGACACGAAGACGAGCCCCAGGACGATGGCCAGCGTGGTGAGATGGACCCACGGAGGCAAGAAGGCACGGAACTCCATATTGTCGGTGTTGTACGAAGCGGCGAAGAAGCGGTTGAGGGCGCTACCCAGTGGCAGGCCCAACAGAAGCCCCAGCACCGCCAGGGCAAGCAACTCGATCCCCGCCAGCCAGGCAGTGGTGCGGGCCGAGAAGCCGAGGCTGCGCAGACTGGCCAGCTCGCGCGTGCGCTCCAGCAGTGACACGGAGGCCACGCTGTGGATGGCCGAACCGGCCAGCAGCGTGCCGAAGCTGAGCAGGACGCCCAGGAAGATGTACATCAGCGCCATCTGCTGGTTGATCTCACGGCGGGCATCGGGGAGGGTCGAGACCAGAGCGACCTCGTTGGACCGCTCGAAGAGCCGGCGGAAGGGCTCGACCGCCTCCGGGGCGCAGTCGAAGTGCGCGCCGTAGCCGCTCTGCGGCCACGCCCGGTCGGCCAGCGAGCGGCGCACGTCCCAGTACTCGCCGTAGCCGCTGTTGCCCATCGCCACGTCGAGCAGACCGGCGATGCGCATCGCTGTCTCCAGGCGCCGCCGTCGGCCCGATTGGACCCACTCGACCCGGACGACGTCCCCGGTCTCCACCTGCAACCCCCTCGCCAGACGGCGAGGGATCCAGATCGTGCCCGGGGCCAGGTGCAGAGGCCGGCCGCCGACGGTCCGGGGGCGCAAGAGCGACTGGCCGCGCTGCAGGCCGGTCAGCACCAGCTCGCGCGAGGCCCGGTTGCTGCTGATCCGCACCGGGAGGCTGACCACCGGCGCACACGCCCGGCCGCCGCGCCGGGCCGCCGCCGCCGCGGCGATGGCACTGCCCCGAGGGCTCGTGAACTGCAGGTCCACCTGGTAGTGACGAGTGCCGGTGAGATACTCGTCAATGGCGTCCATGGTCGAGACGTATGAGCCGAAGGTCGTCAGCAAGATGCTCACGCCCCCGGCGATGCCGGCTACGGCGAAGATCGTCCGCGAAGCGCGGCGGAAGACACCTCGTATCGGGATGCGGTAGATGATGGCGAAGAAGCGTGTCCAGCGGACGAGCGCACGCTGCGCTGCCAGTCGCGTACCGGTGTCGGTCTCCCCGCGCATGGCGATGGCCGGCGGGAGCCTGGCGGCCAGCCGCGCCGGCAGGTACGCCGCCGCCAGCCCCGTGAGCAGCGCCAGCACCAGCGCCGTGCCAATGGTGTCCCAGTGCGGCTGGGCCGAGGCGGTCGGCAGGTGCAGTTGGTGGACGTACATGCGGTTGAGGTACACCGACAGCACATGCCCGAGGATGACGCCCGGGATGGCTCCGAACACGGTCACAAGCCCGCCCTGCAGGAGGTACTGCAGGCCGATCTCGCGGCGACTGAACCCACAGGCCCGCAGCGTGCCGATCACTGTCACCTGCAGCCGCACGATCCGCGACAGCGCCCCGTACAGCGACAGGGCGGCAGCGATGAGGAAGAGGACCGGGAAGAAGACGCTGAGAGTGGCAAAGCCCTTCTGGTCCAGGTCCAGCAGGCGCTTGCTGGGCTGCTGATCCTGCGTATATGCCGTGTCCACCCCGTAGGCGTGAACCATGCCCTCCAACTTGGCGGCGACTTCGCCGGCGTGGCCGGGGTCGGTGAGGCAGTGGATCTGGTTGATCTCGCGCCCCACGCCGAACCACGCCCGCGCCTGCTCCTCGTCAATGAAGGCGACCCCGAAGGTCCCGCGAGCCACGAACATCTCGTGCCGCGAGGGCACCGGATAGACGTACTCGGGGCTGGTGGCGAAGCCCACCAGGACGAACTCGCGCTCGCGACTGAGGTACGAGCACTTCAGGTGGTCGCCGAGGTGGTAGCCGTTCTCGGCGGCAAACTGCTGCTCGAGCACAGCCTCGCCGGCGCCGGCGATGAAGCGGCCGGAGGTGATCCACAGCGCGTTGATCGGCGGCTGCTGTCCCGGCCGGGTCGCGATGAAGCGGCCGAGCACGCGCTGGCGCTCGCGGCCTCGCTGGATGATGGCCCCGTCCTTGACGAGGCGGCCGAGGGCCTGGCGCACGTGCGGGATCGTCCGGGCCCTGGACACGAGGCTGGCCGGCCCCGAGTCAAACAGCACCGAGGCGTCCGCGAAGTGCGTCGCGCCGTAGATGCGGCCATAGACGACGGTGAGGTTCTGGTAGGACTGGTAGAGGCCGACGTACAGGAAGATGCCCAGGGCGACGAGGAGGGTCAGGGAGACAGCCTGGCGCACCAGCAGGAGCGTATCCACCCAGAGCTTGCGCCAGAGCATGGGTGGGCCGCCCCGGAGGCGGGACAGCAGCAGCCGGCCGCGGCGATCAAGACAGCTCACGCGGATGGACCGCCTCACCCGCTCCCACCTCCACCACTTCGCCGCTGCGCAGCCGGACGACGAGGTCCGCCACGCGCGCGAAGGCGGGATTGTGCGTGACCATGAGCACGGTCATGTCGCGCCGCCGCGTCTCCTCCCACAGCAGTGCGAGAATGTCGCGGCCGGTCTCGAAGTCCAGCGAGCCGGTGGGCTCGTCAGCCAGCATCAGCCGCGGCTCCTTGACCAGCGCGCGGGCGATGGCCACCCGCTGCTGCTCGCCGCCGCTGAGCTGGGAGGGCAACTGGTCGGCGCGGTCGGCCAGACCGACCTCGGCCAGCAGCTTGCGGCTCAGCTCGTCGTGCGCAACCAACTGCCCGACCAGCCGCACGTTCTCCAGCGCGGTCAGTGTCGGCACGAGGTTGAACATCTGGAAGACAAAGCCGACCGTCTCGCGGCGGTAGGACGTCAGTTGCTCCTCGTCCAGGCCCGACAGTCGCCGGCCGAAGACGCTCAACTCGCCGCGCGTGGGTGTGTCGAGTCCTCCGGCGAGGTTGAGCAGCGTCGTCTTGCCCGAGCCGCTCGGACCCACCAGCACCACGAAGCGGCCCGCCGGCAGCGTGAGGGTCACACCCCGTAGCGCATCCACGGTGACATCGCCCATGGAGTACTGCTTCCAGACATCCTCGGCGGCAACGGCTACGCGACCGGCCGCGGGAGCCTCGCTCACGGGCGCGCCTCCGACGAGGCCATGGCCTGGGGCCGCACGCGCTGCCCGGCGCGCAGGTTCTCCTTGCCCGTGACCACGACCGTCTCGCCCGACTGCAGCCCACCGGCGATGGCGATGCGGTCGAAGTTGTTGGGGCCAATCGTCACCGCGCGGCGCTGCACGGTGTCGTCGGCCTGCACGACCCACACGGCCTCCTCGCCACCCTCATGGACGACCGCATTGGTGGGGATCAGCAGCCCGCGAGCGAGCAAGAGGATCTCGCCGTCTACATCCACTTCTGCGCCGGGCGGGAGGGGGAAGGAGGCCTCGACGGGGTCGCAGCGCACACGCACTTGTCGCGAGGAGGCGGGCAGGTCGGGCCGCGGCACGGCCTCGCGGCCGATCTCACTGACCGTCATGGCAAAGGGCTGGCTCAGGTAGCCGCCGGCCCGGCAGGTGAGACGCTGACCGCGCCGCAGGCGGGCGGCGTCCTCGGGCTCGGCGAACACCGTGACCCACGCCGCGCCCGTCTCGACGACCCGTAGCACCGCCTCGCCCGGGTTCACCACCGCGCCGGCCCGGCGGTAGATGACCACGACAGCCCCGTCGTAGGGCGCCTGGATGACATCGCCCAGGTCGCCGCCCGTCACACCAAAGGCGGCTGCGGGGAGGATGCGGGCCAGCAGTTGGCCCCGCTCCACGCGGTTGCCCTCCTCGACGTACACATCCACCAGCCGGCCCGTACGCTTGAAGCCCAGGTCAGCAGCACGCGCCTCAACCAGCCCCGAAGCGGCCAGCGGCAGCGACAGGCTCCCGGTCTCGGCTCGGGCCACCTCCACCCGCGGCACGTGCCCGCGCAGCGCGCTGACGACCAGCCACGCCATGGCGAGCGCCAGCGCCAGCAGCAGGTAACGATAGCGCCCAGCCCAGCGGATCATCTCACGCTCCGTGCACCATTCAGTGGAAGTCCTCGGTCGTGGCCAGGCGCCAGGAGGCGCCCCGATTGTCCGAGACCATGATGGTCAGTTCGCTCGGCGGCGCCGTGTAGAACTCGTACTTGGCCGGCTTCTTGAGGAAGCTGCCCAGGGGCAGGTTGGGGTTGCCGGTCAGGAAGGACTTCTCGCGGTCCGGCCACATGTACCGGGCAGCGTAGAACTCGTCGCGGTAGATGCACAGGCTGGCCGTCTGGGCCCAGTAGCACAGAAACAGGCGCTGGCGGACCGGGTCGAGCGTCAGCTTGTGGTAGTAGACATGGTAGTAGGGCTTGTACGGGATGACGAGGGGCTGGGGGGCCTGCCACGGCTGGCCCGCGGGCTTGCGGTGCAGGGACAGCTTGAAGTAGTAGCCCGGGTCGGAATGGCGCGTGACGGTGTAGAGGGTGTCCTGGTCGTCGCAGACCAGCCCGGCGTAGGACGTGCCGGCAGCGACCTTCTCCGGCGCGCTCCAGGCCGTGATGTCCCACGGCTGCAGCGAATGGGTGTAGACGAACGGGTCGTGATGGCCGTTGATGACCACATGGAGCACGCCCCGGCTGTCGGCCACGAAGCCCGGCCAGTTGTGCCCGTCCTCCGCGTTCCGCCCGCCGAAGCCGACCAACACCGGCTCGGAGAGCTGCTTCGTCTTGAGGTTGTACGTGCGGGCGTACGACGGGACGCCGTCCTCCTTCGTGTGGCCGGGCAGGATCGTGAGGCGGCCGTAGATGAGGAAGATCGTGTCGCCGTGGGTCAGCGCCTGGTTTGACTCGCCGGAGTGCGGGGCCAGGGTCACGCCGTCCTCGGCCAGCAGCACCGGCTCGGGCAAGGCCAGCGTGCCGTCGGGGCGCTTCTCGGGGGCGAGCAGGTAGATCTTGGTCGGCGACAGGTAGTGGCTCAGCAGGATGAGCGGCGGGCGGTTGAGGCAATCGGGGTTGTGGCCCACGAACTTCTCGAAGCGCACCACGTACTCAGGCAGCAGGTAGGTCTGCCAGGTCTTCATGCCGTCGGGCGAGTAGAGGAGCAGCGCCTTGCGGGTCTTCCAGTTGTTGTTCCGCTCGCTGATGTTGGCCAGCACGTAGGTCCCGCCGTCTCTGTCCCAGCGGACGGCCGTCTCATTGCCCGAGCCGTTGTCGGTGGGCTCAAGCGCCTTGTAGCCCATCTGCTCCCGCGCGTAGGGCTCGATGACTTCGGTCAGCAGGTCGCGCACCTGCCACTTGCCGTCCGGGCCGAGGGTCTCGAGCAGGCCGCAGCCATACTGCAGTACCGGCTTGCCCCGCGGGTCGAAGCTGACGAAGCCGGGGTGGTAGCGCGGGTAGTAGCCGAAGAGGGCCCGCTCGGCCTGGAAGTAGGGCAGCACCTGGACCGGGGCCCTGGCCTCCGTACGCAGTTCGGGGTATGGGTGGTTCAGGACCGTGGGGTCAAAGGCGGGGGCCTGACCGTGAGTCGCGAGCTTCCCGGCCGGCGGGGGCGGCGCCACCCACGGCGCGGGATCGGACCGGACCGCCTCGGCGCTCAGGCGCAGGTCATCCAGCGTCAGCGCGGTGTACGGGTTGGGCTGGCGGTCGAGGATCTTGGTGAAAAAGCAGAGGGCGTCCACCTGCCGCCACCCGGTGGGCTGTTCGTAGGTGGTGAAGTCCGACAGGCTCACTGTCAGCTTGCGCCAGCCGGTCCAGTCCACGGCGAAGGTGTAGAGGTAGTAGTCGAGCCACGGCGTCTGCGGGCTGTCGGAGCGGGCCGCGAGGGTGACGAGTTCGCCGGTTGCCACGTCGGAGTAGGCCCAGAAGCTGAGTGACTTGCAGGCGCTCCAGTCGTGCGGGATATCCGCGGTGCTGATGGTGGGAAAGCGCGGGTGGTCGGCCCAGCGGCCGGCGGCGGCGCCCTGCTTGACGCGGTCGGTGACAATCTGCACGCCCGCGTCCAGCTTCGCCAGAGGCAAGTGGCGCACTGCCCAGATCTCCTCCTCCTTGAACTCCGAGAACAGCTCGGGCGCGGCGCTATGCCACAGGCCGGGGGCCTCGAAGGCCATCGCGGGGGTGGTGGTCGGCTGGGCCAGGGCCAGACCGCACGACAGGCTGAGGAGGCCGGCCCATAGGAGAGATCGTCGCATGGGGTGTGTTTTCGCCGGACAGGCCTGTCCGCCCTGCCCAGACAGGATTCGCCGCGCCGCCGGCGAAGCGTGAGAGCAGCTTGCTGACAAGGAGTTCAACATGGCCCAGACGACCAAGCTCAGCGCGGATGTGGCGGTGGTGGGTGGGGGGCTGGCCGGCGTATGCGCCGCCATCGCCGCCGCCCGGCACGGCGCGCAGACCATACTCGTCCAGGACCGCCCGGTCCTGGGCGGCAACACCTCCTCGGAGATCCAGGTACACGCCACCGGGGCGGATTGCTCCGGTGGCCGTCCGCATGCCCGCGAGGGCGGCATCCTCGAGGAGATGCGCCTGACCGAAGCGGTGCGCAACCCGCAGCGGTGCGGACAGGTGTGGGACCTGGTGCTGTGGGAGTGGGTCACCCGCGAGCCGAAGCTGACGCTGCTGCTGAACACGATCTGCACGGGGGCCACCGTGGGCGACGGGGTCATCAAGTCCATTACCGCCGAGCGGCAGAGCACCGAGGACGTATTCGAGATCGCAGCTCGGGTCTACATAGACTGCAGCGGTGACGGACGCCTGGCGGCCGAGGCCGGGGCGGGGTTCATGATGGGGCGCGAGGGCCAGCAGGAGTTCGGCGAGCCCGATGCCGAGGGGCCCGACGGCAAGACCATGGGCTGCAGCCTGATGTTCGTCGCCAGGGACATGGGCGTGCCGGTGCCCTTCACGGCGCCGCCGTGGGCGATCCCGTTCAGCGACGAGACGCTGCCCCACCGCGGCCACATGGAGCTGTCGCACGGGCACTGGTGGATCGAGTACGGGGGCGAGCTGGATGTCGTCAAGGACTACGAGGCGATCCGCGACCACCTGCTGGCATGTCTGATGGGCCTGTGGGACCATGTGAAGAACGGCGGGCGACACGGGGCCGAGAACTGGGCGCTGACCTGGTTCTCGTTCGTCCCCGGCAAGCGAGAGAGCCGGCGTATCATCGGCGAGCACATCCTGACCGAGGTGGACCTGCTGGAGCTGCGGCAGTTCCCCGATGCCGTGGCGCACGGTGGCTGGTCCATTGACACTCATCCGCCGGCCGGCATCCATTCCCCCGAGCCGCCCTGCAAGTTTGTGGGCACGCCCGACGTGTACGGCATTCCGCTGCGCTCGCTGATCTCGCGGGACCGGGGCAACCTGATGATGGCGGGGCGCTGCCATTCGGCGACCCACATGGCGATGGCCTCGACGCGCGTGGCGGCCACCGGGGCAGCGATGGGGCAGGCCGCGGGCACGGCGGCAGCGCTGGCGGCGCGGCATGGCTGCCTGCCGCTGGCCGTGGCCGAGCAGCACATCGGGGAGCTGCAGCAGACGCTGCTGCGCGATGACCACTTCATCCCGAACGTGGTGAACGAGGACCCGGCGGACCTGGCGCGGCAGGCGACCATCACCGCGAGCAGCGCGGCGCCCGACGGCGCGCCGGAGAAGGTGGCCGACGGCGTGACGCGGCTACGCGACGGCGACATCCACCAGTGGGTGTCGGCCGAGGGCCAGCCGCTGCCGCAGTGGCTGCAGCTTGAGTGGAGCGCGCCGGTGACGGTGGGCGAGCTGCAGTTCGTCTTCGACAGCGGCTTCGCGCGGCCGCTGACGCTCACGCAGAGCGACGGCTTCAACTCACGCATCGTGCGCGGCCCGCAGCCGGAGACCGTGCGGGACTACGTGATCGAGGCGCGGCAGGGCGGGCAGTGGGTGGAGATCGCGCGGGCCTACGACAACTTCCAGCGCAAGGTGGTGCACCAGTTCGAGGCGCGGGAGGTGGAGGCGGTGCGACTGGTGGTGAGCCGCACACAGGGCGACCCGCAGGCGCGGGTGTATGAGGTCAGGGCGTACGGGTAGGTGAGAGCCGCGCTCCAACGGGGGCTACACGCCAGGGCCTAGCTTGGCCAGGACGAAGGCGACGGCGAAGCCGAGGATCGTCATCGGGGTGATGAGGAAGCCGCCCTCGTGGTAGGCCTCCGGGATCATGCTGTTGGCCAGCATCGAGAGGATCGAGCCGGCGGCGAAGCCCTTGATGATCCCCTCGGCCTCGGGCGAGAGGGTGCTCAGGAAGGCGTACGACGCGACCACGATCACGGTGAGCAACAGGCTGGTCGCCGACCAGATGCCGTAGACCCACTTGCGGCTGTGACCTTCCTGGAGCAGCCCCGGCACCGAGGAGATCGCTTCCGGCAGGTTGGACAGGAAGATCGCCCCGGCCATCAGCAGGCCGGTGCCGTGGCCGTTGGAGAGGCTGACACCCAGGGCGACCGACTCGGGGACGCCATCGAGGATGGCGCCCAGCGTGATGACCGAGCCGGTCGCGTCGGCCGTCTCAGCCAGGTACTGCTTGGCCCGGTGGTTGCGGGCGCCGGCGCGGTGCAGGAAGTAGTCGCCGACCAGGAAGACCAGCCCGCCGAGGCCGAAGCCGGACAGAGCAGCATCGAATCCGCCGGCCTGGAAGGCCTCCTCCATCAGCACGAAGGTGACGGCGCAGACGAGGACCCCCGAACCGAAGGCCATGAACATCGCCGTGGCGCGACGGGAGATGCGGAGCCTGAGCCCCAGGCACGCTCCCACCAACAGGGAGAGACCGGAGACCGCACCATAGATGATTGCATCGAGCATATTCCCCATTATGCGACGGCGACGGGCGGAGACCTCCGTCATGCCGCCACCGCGCCCGCCCCGGCCAGGCGCGCGGCCGGCCGCCCCGACCACGCGTGCAGTGAGGTGCTCCTGCCTGGTGTTGCTGCTGACCGCGGCCGCCTCCTGTGCGGCGCAGGCCGCCTATCTGCCGCCGGGCACGCCCGAGGTGGACGGTATCCACGACCTGGTGCTGATCTACCAAGGCCTGAAGTCCCGCCCCACCTGGAACAAACAGGCGCTGCTGCCCTATGTGGCCTATGTGGATGAGCAGGGAGTGCCGCGGGACTGGCTGTTCGATGGGTTCCTGTTCATCGAGTTCGCCACCGATGACGGGATCTACATCCACCATCATCTCAAGGACAAGCGCCTGCCGACGATCGCGGACTGGCAGTGGCTGGCCGACGGCTGGTTCCGTCCGGGCAACGGCCTCGACGGCCTGGAGGAGGCGACGGCGGAGGCGGGCGCGAAGCTCGGGCAGCCGGACCGCATGTCACCGGTGGTGATCACGCTGCCCCTGCCGCTGAGTGCCGACGAGGCGTTCGGCCCGCTGCCCGGCGAGACCGGGAAGCTGAACTTCTCTCGGCTACACGACCGCCAGTACGCCCTCAAGTGGTACATAGACCGTGTGCGGCAGCAGTTCCAGCAGCGCGCGTACCGCCACCTGAAGCTGGCGGGGTTCTACTGGACGCCGGAGTCAATCCCGCCCGACGACCGCGAACTGGTGACGTCCACCTCCGCCTATCTCAAGGCCGTCGGGCTGCATCACTACTGGATCCCTTACCACGGGGCGACGAGCATCCGGCAGTGGCGCGACCTGGGCCTGGCGGGCATGATGATCCAGCCCAACTACTTCTTCCCGACCCCGCCCCCGGCCGAGAACCGCTTCATGATTACGGCGAAGATGGCGCGGCTGGTGGGTGGCGGCATCGAGATGGAGTTTGACGGTCGCGCGCTGAGCAGCGACGACTTCCACCGGCGGATGCTGGGCTACCTCGATGCGGGCGTGTACTACGGGTGGATGAATGACGCTTTGCTGGGCTGGTATGAGGGGGGCGGGGCGCTGGGCAAGATGGCGGCCAGCCCCGGGCGCGGCCGCGAGCTGTACCGCAAGGTCTACGAGTTCGTGAAGGGGACGTACCAGCCGTCCGGCCAGTGGGACTTCTCGCGGTTCCCCATCGCAGAGCGTAACAACAGTCTCAACCTGGCGCTGGCCGGGCGAGGGGCGCAGGTCAGCGGCGCCCCCAAGCGGCCGGAGTGGGGCGATGACATCGGCCCGGAGAAGCTGGTGGACGGCGACATTGACACGTACGGGGGGATGAGCGGCTTTGCGGCGTTCTTCATCCCCGGCGCGGTGACCATCGAGTTGCCCCAACCGGCGACCGTCGCGCGCACGCAGATCATGTTCTTCGAGACCGACGGGCGGTTCCACCGCTACAAGGTGGAGAGTTCGGCAGACGGGCAGACCTGGGAGGCGGCGGTGGACAAGAGCGCGGGGGAGTGGCGGGGGTGGCAGGTGGACAAGTTCGCGCCAAGGCAAGCCAGGTACGTGCGCCTGACCGTGCTCCACAACTCCGCCAACAGCATTGCCGCGGTAGTCGAGTTCGAGGTCTACAGCGCCCCGGAGTAGGGCACGAATGCGGCGCCGGAGGCAGGCCCGAAGGGCCAGGCAGGGAAATGACCGGGGGTGGAGGGGCGGAAGAGGCAGACGCATGACGCACAAACGGCATGACGCCAATGAGAGAGGACCTAGAAAATGAGCAAGATCGGTCTGCAGTTGATCGTGTACGGACAGCGACAGCGTGATGACCTGGCCGGCGTGCTGGCGGAGGTCAAGGCAGTTGGGTACGACGGAGCCGAGACGGGCGGCGACGGCCACGGGCTCCTGGGCGCCGAGGTCATCATCAACACTTTCAAGAACGCCGGCCTGGCCCTCACGGGCATCCACTGCGGCTATGGTGACATGGTTGACGAGGCGAAGGTCAAGGACCACATCGCGTTCCTCAAGCAGGCGGGCTCGCGGTTCATGATCTGCTCGGGCGTGGCCGACAACAACGCCATCGCCGGCTACGAGCAGTCGGCCGACACCTTCAACAAGGTCGGGCAGATGTGCGTGGATGCCGGGCTGACGTTCTGCTACCACCACCATGCCTGGGAGTTCAAGCCGCTCGAGGGCGGCAAGCAGGGCATCTACACGCTCATCGAGCGGACCTGCCCGAAGCTGGTGAAGCTGAACATTGACGTCTTCTGGGTGCACATCGGTGGGGCGAACCCGGCGAAGTTCATCGCCAAGTATTCCGACCGCGCCGGGTACTACCACTTCAAGGACGGCGCCAAGACCGCCGACGGCCAGACGTTCATCGAGCTGGGTCAGGGCGAAGTGGACCTGGTGGGCGCCAAGGATGAAGCGCTCAAGCACCCGCTGGACTGGATCGTGTGCGAGCAGGACCGCACGACGAAGGAGCCGAAGGTCTCGATCAAGGAGAGCTTCGACTACCTCAAGAGCATCGGGCTGTAGGGCTGTTGCTGGAGCGCGGCTGTAGGGCGGGGGCTTGTACCCCGCCCAGTCGTTCGGTCTGTGGCCTAAGGGCGGGGTACAAGCCCCCATCCTACAACGCCAGGGGAGGGTCCGACCATGCGCAAGCAACTGGATGGTCTGCGCTGGGAAACCTGCTGGATGACCGAGGTGGGCTGCCTGAAGGGCTGCCTGGCCCATCTGGGTGTGGAGATCACGCTGCCGCACCTGTACGGGCTGAGCGCCTACGCCTTCGTCATCAACATGCACGAGGTGGCCTGCCCGAGCAGCCCCACGGCCTGGCGCAGCGCCGACCTAGTGGCGGCGCTGCTGCCCAACCTCGGCGCCCAGGCGGAGTTCGCCCTGGGCAGCACGGAGACGGGCGGCCTGGCCGAGGCCCAGGCCAATGCCTGGGAGTTGGCACGGCGCTATCTGGACGCCGGGCTCCCGGTCTATGGCTGGGAGCTGCATTGGCCCGAGTACTACGTCGTGCACGGCTACGACCATGTCGGCTACTACTACCGGGGCCCCGGCTGTGAGGACGGGGGCGGGCCGAAGCCGTGGCAGGAGCTGGGGGCCACGGAGATCGGCATGGTCTACGTGGCCGGGCTGAAGCCCTGCCCGCGTACCTCGACCCAGGCGGCGGTGGCCGACGCGCTCGAAGTGGCGTTGCAGCTCGCGGAGCCCGACAACCCCTGGCGCCTGGAGAACTACACGACCGGGCCGGCCGCCTACGACGTGTGGGCCAACGCCCTGGCCAGCGGCATCGCCAGCGAGTTCGGCCACCGCTATTGCGCCTCGGTGTGGGCCGAAGGCCGCCACCACGCCGTGCGCTTCCTGACCGAGCTGGCCGAGAGCCTGCAGGGCGCGGCCGGCGAGGCCGCCCAGGAGGCCCTGGCGGCGTACCGGCGTGTGAATGTGCTGCTGGGCACGGTGGCCCAGGAGCATGTGTTCCTGCCCTACGACCAGATCCCCGAGGGGCAGACGCTGCAGAGCGCCGAGTCGGCCAGTATGTTGCGGCAGGCGGGGGAGGCCGAGACGGAAGGGCTGACGGCGCTCAGGAAGCTGGCGGAGGCCCTGCGCGGCTGAATCCCCAAGACACAGGCGGACTGCATGAAGCAACTCCCATACCTGTCGTTCCTCGTCCTGCTGCCGACACTCGCCCACGGGTGGCCGATCATGAACTCCTCTAGCCAACGTCTCACGCTGCGGTTCGCGTCCGCGGCCGAGGCCAACTTGGCGAAGCTGAGCTTCGCCCCGGTCTACGACGACCGGGAGTGGGCGCTGTCGGCCCGGTGGGACGACAGCAACCCCAACAGCCTCGTCATGCGCGAGCACATGGCCAGGTACGGGCTGAAGGGCACGTTCTACCTGACGGGCACCGACCCACAGGGGCGGCTCGGCGAGCAGTTCGCGCGCGACCTCATGCGCGACGGGTTCTCCATCGGCGGCCACACCCAGACCCACCCCTCGCTGACGATGGTGCCGCCCAATGAGATCTGGCAGCAGATCATGGCCAACCGCATCGAGCGCGAGGCGCAGACCGACACGCCGATCAACTCGTTCGCCTTCCCCAACGGCCGGTACAGGTCCGACACCGATCCGCAGGCCATGGCGGACATCACGGCGGCGCTGGAACGGGCGGGGTACTTCCACTGCGTCTACACCGACTTCGTGCGCAACAACCCGCACCTGAAGCAAGCGGAGTGGACGACCGGGTGGCAGGTCGTACCCGGCGACAAGGTGGTGGACGCGGCGAAGTTCCAGGAGAACCTCGACAAGATCCTGCGCTTCAAGGACACCTATCAGACGACCTCGCACTGCATCTTCCTGGGGGTGCATGCCTGGCAGCAGGGCGAGGAGTGGCCGAAGTTCGACGCGGTGCTGCAGACGCTGACAGACCGCAACTGGTGGATCTGCAACCAGACGGAGTGGGCGGCGTACTCGCGCCAGGCGCGGGAGGCGACCTGCCGGCAAGAGGAGACCGCGGCGGCGCAGCCGGCGCGCGAGTACACGATCACGCGCCCCGTCGCGGCCGAACTGGGGGCCGCGGTGCCGCTGACGGTGGTGGTGCAGGGAGCCGCGCCGCAGCAGGCGCTGTGCGAGGGGCAGCCGGTGACGATCGAGCAGCGCGGGGGCCGGGCGATCATCAACCTGCCGGCAGGGCAGGAGGGGGCACCACCGGCGAAGATTGACCACGTCGCGGTCGAGGCCGGGAGCCAGGAGTACGTCGTCTCGAAGGACTTCCCGGGGCTGCGCTTCCGGATGCAGTTGCAGCCCCGAGGCGAGCAGCCCGGCCTGACCCTGCAGTGGCAGCCGGCGCCCGAACTGACGGGGGTCGCGGTCAGTTGCCGCCTGCCGCTGCGCTATCTGCAGAGCGGTGGGGCAGGCCTGCCGACCGCCGAGGGGAGCCGGCTGGAGCAGCCGCTCGCCCGCTTCCCGCTGCAAGAGCGGCCCGACCTCGAGCGCTACCGGAGCGGGCCGGAGTACTTTGTCGTGCAGTTTGACTTCACGTCCCAGTGGGGGCCGGGCCGCATCTACGTGACGACCCAGGCGGATGTGGATGGCTAGGAGCGAGCCGGCATGGTGAGCTGGCAGGACATCGCGGACGCGCGCGGGCGGATCGCGTCGCTGGCACGGGTCACGCCGTTGCTGCCGATCAACGAGCATGTGGACGGCGCGCGGCGGGTGCTGCTGAAGCTGGAGAGCCTGCAGTACACCGGCGCCTTCAAGATCCGCGGGGCGGCCAACTGCCTGGCGCAGCTTTCCGCAGCGGAGCGGGAGCGGGGCGTGATGGCGGCGTCGGCGGGCAACCACGCGCAGGGCGTGGCGGCTGCCGCGGCGGCCATGGGCATCACGGCGACCATCGTCATGCCCGAGACCACGCCGCTGGTGAAGGTCGAGCGCACCCGACGCTATGGCGCCACCGTCATCCTCGACGGCCCGGACTTCGAGGCAGCCTACGCGCACGCCCAGGACCTGTGCGGGCAGCGCAACTGCGTCTTCATCCACCCCTTCGCCGATGAGCGCGTGATCGCCGGACAGGGCACCGTCGGCCTGGAGTTGCTCGACCAGGCCCCCGAGATGGACAGCGTCGTCGTGCCCGTCGGGGGCGGTGGGCTCATCGCCGGCACAGCACTGGCGATCAAGCAGCGGCGGCCCGAGGTGCGCGTGTTCGGCGTGCAGACCGAGGCCGTGCCGGCGCTGGCGCAGTCCTTCGCGCAGGGGCAGCCGGTGGCCGTCAAGCCGCAGCCAACCATCGCCGAGGGCATCGCCGTCGGACAGCCTTCGGAGGTGACATTCGGGCTCATTGAGCAGGTCGTGGATGACATCGTGACGGTGACCGAGGCACAGATCGCCGCGGCGATGCTGGACCTGTTGGAGGACCACAAGCTGGTGGTGGAGGGGGCCGGGGCGGCGCCGCTGGCGGCCGTGCCGCAGCTGGGGGAGAGGCTGGGGCGGCAGACAGTGCTGCTGGTGTCGGGGGGCAATGTGGACGTGACGACCCTGGGCGCGGTGATAGACCGCGGGCTGGCGCAGGCGGGCCGCGCGGTGCGGCTGCGCGTGGACCTGCCCGACCACCCCGGGGCGCTCGCGAAGTTCGCGCGGATCATCGGCGAGGCCGGGGCGAACATCGTGGAGATTCTGCACAACCGCACGACCGGGCACATTGAGGTGGGGGAGGCCGAGGTCGAGGTCGTGCTACACACGCGCGGCCCCGAGCATGTCGGCGAGATGCTGGAGCTGCTGCGCGCGCGAGGCTACAACGCGCGGCGGCATGAGTGAGCAGCTTTCTGCTTTCGTGCCGCTTTCTTGCGCCATGCAAGGACTGCGGAAGGACTGCGCAGCGTTAGTGTTCTGGTAACATAGTTACACCAACGGACATGCACGAACCAACACCGCCTGTCGAGACGTCGCCCGATGCCCACCCCCGCCCCTCGCGCTGGATTGTCGCGGGAGGACTGGCGGCGACGCTGCTACTGGTCGGGCTGGGGGTGCTGTTCGGGCCGCGCCTGTGGACGAACCTCACCGACGGCCTCCCCGTCCGCCCCTCCACCACGCTCATCAGTGTCCTCGATGTGTTCCGCTGCTGCATCCTGACGTGGAAGGCTGTCACGGTGATGGTGCCGGCCTTCCTGCTGGGCGGGGCCATCGCGGCCTTTGCGCCGACGGGCCTGATCCTCAAGTACCTGGGGGCGCGCAGTCACCAGCCGCGGGCCTATGTGACCGCCGCGCTGTCCGGCTCCCTCATGTCGCTGTGCTCCTGCAACATCGTGCCTCTGTTCGTGAGCATCTACCGGCGAGGAGCGGGGCTGGGGCCGGCGTTCACGTTCCTGTTTGCGGGCCCGGCCATCAACGTCGTGGCGGCCATCTTCACCTTCCAGGTCATCGGCTGGCGGCTGGGCGTGTGGCGGGTCGTGGGTGTGCCGCTCATCGCCATCGCCATCGGCCTGCTGATGACACTGATCTTCCGGCGCGAGGCGCGGGACCTCAAGGCAGCACAGGCCGCCACTCCCGAACTGGACGACGGCATGTCGCGGCGGCTGTGGGCGCTGTTCGCCCTGCTGCTGGCGATGGTGATCTTCGGCTCCTGGCAGAGCGACCGCGTGTTCCCGCCGCCGGGGTCCGAGCAGCAAGCCGCCTCGTGGCTGCCCCTGTTCGTCGGCCTGCTGGTCCTGGCGGCGGCCGTGGTCGTGCTCATGGCGCGGAGCTTCGCGGCCGACGAGCGGCGGGCGTTTCTGAGCGAGAGTTGGGCCCTGGTCAGACTGGTGGTGCCGGTGCTGCTGCCGGCGGTGCTGGTGATCGGGGCCATCGCCACCTTCGTTGACGTGAAGCTCGTGTACCATCTGGTCGGTCAGGCGCCGGCCGGGAGCGGCTGGTGGGGATCGCTCCGGCCCATCCTGCTCGGCTCCGTCTTCGGGGAGCTGATGTACTTCCCGATCCTGACCGAAGTGGCGTTCACCAAGGCCTTCCTGAAGCTGGGGATGGACGTGGGCCCGGCGCTGGCGCTGCTGATCGCCGGACCGGGGAGCAGCCTGCCCGGGTTCATCATCATCGCCCGGGCCATCGGCTGGAAGAAGGCGGCGGTCTATGAGGTGCTGGTGGTCGTCGTCACGACGGCGTACGCGGCGCTGTTCGCCAGCCAGATTGGGTCATACATCTGCTCGTGCATGATGCTGAAGTAAGGGCGGCCCGCGGCGGGCTGGAAGCCCGCACTACCGGGAAGGCCGCGCTACGCGGTAGGACTACTGGGGGGCCTGATCGCTTTGTGCCATGGCGCGCTGAACGCGCCCGACTGGAGGTCACGAGGATGCGCACGTGGTTCCCGTTCCTGCTCCTGATCGCACTGGCGGCCCTGCTGGCAGGATGCCCGGCCCGGCAAGCCCCGCCGGCGAGTACCGCTCCGCCCGGCCCGACGCCGGCGACCATCGCCGGCGAGGTCCAGGCCTACATCCCCTGTGGCATGGTCATCCCCATGCACGCGGTCATCCAGGCCTTCGAGGCCAAGAACCCCAGCGTGAAGGTCAAGAGCACCTACGACAACGCCGGGATCATCGTCAAGCGCCTGGCCGAGAAGGGTGAGACGGCCGATGTGGTCGTGTCGCCGGGGAAGACCGAGATGGCGGCACTGGCGACGGCGGGGTTGGTGGATGCGGCCGCGCCGCAGACCGTCGGCACCTTCGAGCTGGTCTGCATCGTGCCCGCGGCCAGCACCCAGGCCATCACCAAGCCTGAGGACCTCAAACAGTGCAAGACCGTCGCCATGCCCAACCCGGATGTGAACTCGACAGGCGCCTCGGGCAAGGAAGCCCTGACCAAGCTGGGCCTGTGGGAGGCGTTGCAGCCCAAGATGATCCAGCCGAACCACGCCATCGAGGCGCACACGATGGTCGCCGCCGGCAAGGCCCAGGCGGGGATCGCGTACAAGAACTGCCCCCTGGAGACCAACCCGGAGAAGCTGAGCAAGTCCAAGGTGCGCATCGCCTTCTCCTTCCCGGCGGACTCGTATGAGAAGCAGCCATGCCTGGTCGCCGTGACAACCAAGGCGCCCAACCGGGCCGCCGCGCAGGCGCTGGTGGACTTCGTCGCCTCGGCCGAGGGCCGCAAGATCCTCGGCGAGAACGGCATGACCGGCTGCCTGGACCTGGCGCCCGGAGCAGCCAAGACGGACGGGGCAGCCCCGGCGACAGAAGCGGGCAAGCCCGCCGTCAAAGCCGACATCACCGTCGTGGCCTTCTACCCGGGCAATGAGAAGCACAAGCCCATCCGCGATCTGGTCATGGGTCTGCCCCAGAAGTTCGGCCCACGGGTGAGTGCCGAGTTCGTGGACTTCACCAGCGACGAGGGCTTCAAGAAGTGGCACGACGAGAAGGGCCTCACGTGCGGGGCCATCCTGATCAACGACCAGCAGACCTGGACCTACGAGCGGAACGGCAAGGTCAAGGAAGTCACGTTCAAGATGGCCGAGGGCGGCGAGTGGACCAAGGAGGACCTGTACGGGGTGGTTCAGAAGCTGCTGAAGGAGAAGCAGTGAGGCGGGAACGGTGAGGCGGGAACGGTGCGGGGGCGGGGTCGTGAGCGCCGGAGGCGCGGCTCAGGCTAGGCGGGGGCGGAAGCCCCCGTCAGGCGGGCACCCCTCCTTACCCTCGTCCGGCGCACCGGCACGCCGACGACAACGTTGTGAGGAGGACGGCGATGGCGAGGCAACTGTGGGTACTGCTGGCGGTGGGTGTGGCGCTTTCGGGGTTCACCGGCTGCGCGAAGAAGCCGACGCCTCAGGCACCGGCGCCACCGGTGATGCCCACGGCCGACGCGTCCCTGCAGGGCGAGCTGACCATCTTTGTGCCCTGCGGGATCGCCGGTCCCTATGGCGAGACCAAGAAGATCTTCGAGCAGCGCTACCCGAACGTCAAGGTGAAGCAGGAACTCGCCAACATTGACGTGCAGGCCAAGCTGCTCGCCGAGGGCAGAGCGCAGCCGGATGTGTGGTTGTGCCTGGGCGACCGGGAAGTGCAGCGCGTGCAGCAAGCCGGCCGCATCGAGGGCGAGCCGGTGACGTACGCCTACAACGCGGTCGCGCTGCTCGTCCGCAAGGGCAACCCCCAGCAGATCGAGTCGCTGGCCGACCTGGCCAAGCCCGGGGTCAAGACCATCGCTCTGGCCACGCCCGAGAACAGCTCCGGCTACTACACCGAACAGGCCCTGCGGAAGCTCAAGCTGTGGGACCAACTGGAAAAGAAGCTGTGGCTGACGCCCGAGCCCGTGCAGATCAAGGAGCAGTTGCTCCAGGGCAAGGCCGACGCGGGCGTAGTGTACTACCCGTGCACGCGCGAGACCCACATCGTGGGAGGCAAGCCCGTCGAGGTGCCCGGCAAGCTGCAACTGCTGGGCAAGATCCCGGCCGAGGTGGCCAGCCCGATCCCCGCGCAGGCGGCGGTCATCAAGGGAGCCAAGAACCCCGAGGCCGCGAAGGCTTTCCTGGCATTGCTGCTGGAGCTGCAGGTGCAGGACATATGGCAGACGTTTGCCTTCGACCCGGCCGTCGTGGACCCCAATCAGATCAGCCTGTACATGTACTGCGGCGCCGGCATCCGCCCGATGATGGACCCGGCGGTGGCAGCCTTCAAGCGGGTGAAGCCCAACGTGCGCATTGATGTCGGCTATGCGGGGTCGGGCTGCCTGCTCAGCCAACTGGCGTTCAGCCGCCGGGGCGATCTGTACATTCCCGGCGAGGAGTTCTACCTGACCCAGGCCAAGCAGCGCGGGTACCTGACCACCAGTCAGCCGGTGGGGTACTTCGAGCCGGTCCTGCTGGTGCAGAAGAGCAACCCCAAGGGGATCAAGACGCTCGCGGACCTGGCCAAGCCCGGGGTGAAGGTGGGCCTGGGTGAGCCGGGAGCCTGCGCTGTTGGCGTGGCGGCGGAGAAGCTGCTCAAGCAGGCCAAGCTCAGCGACGCCGTCAGCAAGAACGTCGTCTACCGCGCCGGCAACGTGCCGGAGTTGGGCAATGCCGTGAAGCTCAAGTCCCTGGATGTGGCCATCGTCTGGAACGTCACCGCCGCGCAACTCACGAGCGACTGTGACACCGTGCCCATTGAGCGCTCGCTGTACGAGCCGTCGTTGGTGCCGATCGCGCTGCTCAAGTACACGCAGCACCAACCGGAGGCCCAGGCGTTCGTGGACTTTCTGACCGGGCCCGAAGGGCAGCGGATCGTGGCCGCCAGTGGGATGACGGCAGCGACGAAGTGAGCCCGTAGCCCGGCGGAAGTTGCCCGACAGGAGTGTCGGGCGTACCGCGTCACGGGGCCACCTCGGCGGGGCCCGGCGCACACGGCGCGCCACCCACCGCCCGACAAGAGTGTCGGGCGTACCGCGTCACGGGGCCACCTGTCGTCTTGTACTCGTCATGACCCGTCTCGGTGCCGTCTTCTTTCGGTTCCTGTTCTTCTCCAGCCTCGCGCTGCTGCTCAGCGTGATCGTGGTCACACTGCTGGCGATCGTAACGTACCTGGACGTCAAGAGCTTCACCGCCGCGCTGCTCTCCGCCGAGGTGCTGTTCGCGATCAAGCTGACAGTCGTCACCACCAGCATCACCACCGCCATCGCCGTGGTGCTGGGCATTCCCTCGGCCTATGTGCTCAGCCGCTACCGCCTGCCGTGCCACGCCCTGATAGACACGCTGCTGGACCTGCCCATCGTGCTGCCGCCGCTGGTGGCCGGGATTGCGCTGCTGGTGTTCTTCCAGACGGCGCTGGGGGAGTGGATCGAGCAGCACATCATGCCCTTCGTGTTCACAACGCAGGGGATTGTGCTGGCGCAGTTCCTCCCCGCGGGGACCTTCTGCGTGCGGTCGCTGAAGGCCGCTTTCGACAGCGTAGACCCGCGGATGGAGCAGGTGGCGCGGACGCTGGGCTGCAGCGAGCGGCAGGCGTTCTTCCATGTGCTGCTGCCACTGGCGCGCAACGGCCTGGTGGCGGGGGCCATCATGACCTGGGCGCGGGCCGCGGGGGAATTCGGCCCGATCCTCATGTTCGTGGGCGCCACGCGGTTCAAGTCGGAAGTCCTGCCCATCGCCATCTTCCTGAACATGTCCATCGGCAACGTCGAGATGGCGCTGAGCGTGACGGTGATCCTCATCGCGCTGGCGATCATCGCCCTCTTGTCGTTCCGGAAGCTGGGCGGGAGGGGGTACCTGTGGTGAAACAGGCCGCCCTGATCGGTGTCCTGCTGGCTGCCCTCGCCGTGGGGGGCTGCCATCGCGAGCCGCCCCGGCTACTCATCATCCGCGGCGGGCCGTCGGTGGAGAAGCTGTTCTCCGAGCTGATCTCTGGCTACCAGGCCGCTCACCCCGACGTCCAGGTGGTCAGCAACTTCACTTGCCCGCCCTGCCGCGCGATGGCGACCCGGGGGATGCCCGTGGACTTCGACCTGTTCGTCAGTCTGGGTGACTTCGAACTCCAGACGCTGCGCCAGCACTCCCAGTTCGTCCCCGCCGCGACCCAGGCCATCGGGACAACGCGCCTGGTCATCGCCACTTCGGCTCACGCCCCGACACCAGTGCGAACGGTGGCCGACTTGCATCGCGGGGGCCTGCGGCGCATCGGGGTCGGGGACCCCGAGAGCGTGGGGGTGGGACACTATGCCGAGCAGGCGCTGCGCCGGATGGGGCTGTGGCAGGAACTGCGGCCGCGGCTGGTATTCAGCCAGAGCGGATGCGAGCTGCTCAAGTGGCTGGGGCTGGGTCGCGACATTGACGCGGCTGTGGTCTTCAGCCTGTGCGTGGGTGACGAGCCGGGCTCCGTGCAGCAAGTGATGGAGCTGCCGGCCGAGGCGGCGCCGCCGGTGCCTGTCCTGTTGTCCGTGGCGCAACAGGCGCCGCACCAGGCCGAAGCGATGCGCTTCGTGACCTTTGCGCGAGAGGCGAGGGAGACCCTGCGGAAGCACCGGGTGGAGGCAGTGGAGCGGTAGAGGAGAGGCGTGGGATGTCCGCCGCACGCGGACGGGGCCCCGCGCCTCATCCATACAGCCATGATCGAGATCAAGAACGCTCACAAGAGTCTGGGCGAGTTCTCGCTGCGCGGAGTCGATCTGCGGATCGAGGCCGGCGAGTACTTCGTCGTGCTCGGCCCCACGGGGGCGGGCAAGACCGTGCTGCTGGAGTGCATCGCCGGGCTGCACCGTCTGGATCAGGGCGAGGTGTGGCTGGAGGGACGCGAGGTGTCGCGGCTGGCTCCGGAGCTGCGCCGCGTGGGCTATGTGCCGCAGGACTACGTGCTCTTTCCGCACATGTCGCTGGGCGAGAACATCGGGTTCTCGCTGGCGCTGCGGGGCGTGGCCCCCGCCGCGGCCCGGGCGCGCGTGCAGGAACTGGCGGAGTTGCTGAACATCGCCCACCTGCTGGACCGCAAGCCCCGCACGCTGTCGGGCGGCGAGCAGCAGCGCGGGGCGCTGGCCCGGGCGCTGGCCCCCGAGCCGACCGTGCTCCTGTTGGATGAGCCCCTCAGCGCGCTGGACGAGGGCACCCGGGCGGAACTGAGCGTGGAGTTACGCCGCATCGCCGACGAGCTGCACACGACGGTGGTGCACGTGTGCCACAACTTCGACGAGGCCCTCGAACTGGCCGACCGCATCGCCATCGTCCACCAGGGCCGGGTGTTGCAGGTGGGGACACGGGCCGAGGTCTTCCGTCGCCCCGCCTCGGCCTTTGTGGCGCGGTTCGTCGGGGCGCAGAACCTCTTCCCGGTGCTGGAGGCCGACCGGCGGCACAATACGGTGAAGCTGGCGGAGACGATGGTGCTCGCGACAGGTCCGCTACCCGAGGCGGGTGAGCTGCTGGCGATGATCCGGCCCGAGGAGATCGCGGTGTGCGGGGGCGGCGAGGCCGGGGCACGGCAGTGGACGCTGGCACGCGTGGACGACCGCGGGCGGCTGGTGCGGTTGACGCTGCGCGGGCCGCTGCCGCTGCAGGTCGCGATGACCCCGCAAGCCTTCGCGGCGGCGGGAGTGGGCGAGGGGCAGGCGGTGGCGGCGTCGTGGGCCCCCGGGGCGGTACACGTGCTGCCGGCGTAGGGGACGTGGTAGTGCGGGCATGGTCCGTGGTGCGCGGCTCTCCAGCCCGCCGCCCGCCCCTTCGGGCGAACGGCTGTGGGAGCGGTCACCGACCGCGATAGTGGCCACCCGGTCGCGGTCGGTGACCGCTCCCACACCCTCCTCATCTCCTCATCCCGCCATCTCTCCATCTCGCCATCCCCTCATCCCCTCATCCCCTCATCCCTCCCGCCCTCCCTCCCTCCCGCCGTCCCCCGAACCTTCCCCCGGGTGCGGCTGCCGTGCTATAATCGGCCCGGCGTCCGGGCAGCGGACGCACGCATCTCTGACCTCCCGGGCGGCCGGTCGTGGACTATCGGATACGCTGGCAACAGCAGCGGCGGCAGCGCCGACGCAAGCGACTGCTGATCATACCCGCCGCCCTGGCGTTGGCGGCAGTGCTGTACTTGCTGCTCCGCAACGTGGGGGGCGGAGGCGCCACCTACTGGGTGCATGAAGAGCCGTTCCACCTGACCCCGCACTTCGCCGTCTCCCCCTCCCTCGTCTATGCCGTGTGGTCGGATGGCCACATCGAGGCCCTGCGGGCCAACACGGGTGCGCCGACGGACGCCACACCGTTCTTCTCGACTCCCGAGGGCTTCAACGCCACACCGACCGTCGCGCAGCATATACTCTACGTCGGCTCAGACGCGGGTGTCGTGCGGGCTCTCGACGGCCGCACGGGGCAGAAGCTGTGGGATCACGACACCGGCGCGCCGGTGCGCTGCCAGCCGCTGCTGGCGGGCGGGCGGGTGTATGTGGGCAATGAGGACGGGGTCGTGTACTGCTTCATGCCGGGGGGCACCAAGGTGTGGACGCAGCGGCTGACGGACGGCCTAGCGGGCCAGCCGGCGCTGGTGGAGAAGCTGCTCATCGCCGCCACCGCGCGGGGCGGGGTGTATGGTCTGGACGCCGGCACCGGGCGTGTGGCGTGGCGGGTGGACCTGCAAACGCGGGATGTGCCCACACCCGTGTTCTCGCCTGTGACGGCGGCGCCGCCACTGGCGCTGGTCGGCAGCGATAGCGGACTGCTGTACGTGCTCGACGCGGCGACGGGCAAGCAGGTGCGGGAGCCGTATTACACCGGCGGGCTGGTGCGGCAGGCGGCGGCGGTGAGCGACCAGGTGATCGCCTTCGGCAGCACAGACGGGTGGCTGCGCGTCGTCAGTCGCGACGCGCAGGAGCCGCTGTGGGCGTACCAGTTGCCCGGCCCGGTGGAAGTTGGGCCCGTGATTGCCGGCAACGTGATCTACGTGGCCAGTGCGACGCGTCTGCTGGCCCTGGACGCGGCCTCGGGCCGGTTGCTCCGGACGTGGAAGGGCGAGCAGTTCGCCGGCGACCTCGCCGTGACTGCCGACACGATCTACATCGGGACGAACCGGGGCCAGCTCATGGCCCTGGCGGCGCTGTGACGGATCATGCACGCAGTGACTGCGGGAGCCGAGCTGTCCCGCCGCAACTTCATCCTGGGGCTCATCAACGGCGGTCTGTTCATCCTCCTGACGGCCGTGATGGATACCGACACGGTTGTCACCGGGTTCGCCTGGCAGTTGACCGGGGGCAATGCGCTGCTGATCGGCATCCTGGTGTCCGTCATCAACACCGGGTGGTTCTGGCCCCCGCTGTTCCTCAGCCCGACCCTGGCGACCCAGCAGCGGCTGATACCGTGGTACTGGGTGTCGGTGGTCACACGGCTGGTCGGGCTCTTCGCCATGGCCGCCGTGGTCTGGACCATTGACCGGTTCTCGGTGGGCGCGGGCTTCGCGCTCTTTGCGCTGATGTTCCTGGTGTACACCGTGGGGGGCGGGGTCAGCCTCATCCCCTTCATGAGCATCGTCAGCGATACCATCCCCCCGCAGTGGCGCGGCAAGTTCTTCGGGGCACGGTACCTTACCGGTGGTCTGGCGGCCTTCGCCGCCGGGTTCGGGGTCAAGGCGGTGCTGAGCGAGCAAGGGCCGTACCCCTTCCCGCAGAACTACGCCGTCCTGTTCACCCTCGCCGCCATCCTGGCGGTCCCCTCGCTGATCGCCTTCTGCTTTGTTGAGGAGGTCCCGCGTCCTCTGCAGCGCCGGCGGCTGCCGCTGATGGTGGAGTGGCGGCGCGGTCTGCGGGTCCTGCGGCGCGACCGGAACTTCCGCCGGCTGGTGGTGACGCGCTCGACGGCGACGCTGATGCTGGGGCTGTCGCTGCCCTTCATCGTGCCGTACGCGCTGTCGCAACTGGGGAGCCCGGCGGCGGCCGTGGGGCTGTTCATGTCGTGCAAAGTGCTGACATACGCGCTCTCCAACGTGTTCTGGAGCCGGGTGAGCGACCAGGGCGGGAACCGACGACTGTTGCTGCTGTCGGCGCTGATGGGGTTGGGGGCGCTGTGGATGCTGCTGGGGGTACGGCTGCTGCCCGAGACGCACCTGGTGAACGTGGTCGGGCTGTCGCTGTCGTGGCGGGTGGCCTTCCTGTGCGTCATCTTCGCCGCCTTTGGCTTCTCCAACGCCGGGCAGGAGATCGGCTACACCAACTTCCTGCTCGAGCTGATCCCCGAGCGCAAGCGCCCCACGTACCTGAGCGTCTTCTATCTGGTGTGGCTGCCGATGTGCTGGGTGCCGTTCCTGGGCGCGCTGCTGATCGGCAGCGGCCATCGGTTCATGCTCGGGTTCGTGCTGGCGGCGCTGCTGTCCGTGGTGCTGGTGCGGTTCACGCTGCGGCTGCGCGAGGTACGGGACCTGGAGGTGTCGGCAGTGCAGACCTCGGCGTGGCGGCGGGTGCGGGGGTAGGCAGCAGGCCACCAAGGTCACGGGGGGACCGGGGGGGACGGCCGATCAGCAGGCAAAAAAAACCGCTGACAGTACAATGGGTGCTGTTCCCTGACCACCCATCTTCTACCAGCGGCTGCTTTCGGTAGGGTTGAGCAGCCACTGGTGGCTGCCAAGATCCCCCTACTGAGAGCGGGCTTTACCCTGATCGAGCTGCACCTGTATGTTACCCCAAAACGGGCAAAATGTTCCCATGAATCTTTGCGAAGAGCCAAGAATCTTCGCGCACGACCTATTCGCCGACCTGGACGAGCTCGTAGTCGGGCTTCCCGAGCTTCAGTTCGTGGCAGCATTGCACCTGGACGTACGGGTCCTTGGCATGGACGCGCTGGAACAGATGGCCCTGCTTGGTGATCTTCATCTGGTCCGGCAGCGTGCCCGGGATGTACTCCACGGTGCTGATGAGGTCCAGCGAAGCCTGCTCGATGGCCACGATGTCGTCGCCGGCCACGGCGCCCACGTCCGGCACCAGAGGCTGCGTGGACCAGCCCCAGCAGTCGCACAGCGGCGTGATGTTATTGAGCACCGTCACATAGTAGACCGCGCCGCGCTCGAACCGCTCCAGGCACTTCTTCGTCGCCCAGGCCATGCCCATCTGGAAATGGCGGTAGCGTGACTGGTCAATGTGGATCGCCTGCACCGGGCAGGCCGAGACGCAGTGCATGCAGTAGCGGCAGTGATGCTCGCTCAGACGGAAGTTGCCACTCTTGTCGAAGCTGATGGCGCCAGTAGGGCAGTTGTCGCGGCACTGATAGCAGTGGGTGCAGGCCTCGCCGTTCCACTCGAAGACGCCCCCCATGAGGCCGTGGATGGCGCCGCGGGTGCGGGTGCTGACACAGCCCATGGCGATGTTCTTGATGGCCCCGCCGAAGCCGGAGTGGCCGTGGCCCTTGCCGTGGGACAGCACCAGCAGGGCGTCGGCATCCACGACGTTGCCGCACAGCTCCACATGGTCGAGAGTCTCGTAGCCGACCGGCTCGTGGTAGTAGTACTTGTCCGCGATGCCCCCGGCGGGCAGGATGGGGCAGCCGAGGACCTCGTGGGTGTAGCCGCGCTTGTAGGCCTCGAAGAACGCGCTGGTGCCATCGGTGATGAAGGGGCGGCCGCCGCCCTGCTTGATGGCGTCCACGACAGTGCGCACGAAGTATGGGTGCAGCGTATAGATGCCGCTGCCGCCGCCCAGGTGCATCTTGAGGCACACGGTTTTGCCGGCGAAGCGCTGGCCCAGCCTGGCCTTCTCGATCATCTTCGCGTACTTGTAGGGCAAGCTGGCCTCGGCCGCCAGCCGGGGCAGGTGAGCAGAGGCGAACAGAACCTTCTTGGACATGTCGTGACCTCGAAAGTGAATCTGGGAACGTGTCTACATATTTCCCCACTGCCCCCGTGCCGACCTCCGGCGCGCGCCCTCGGCAGGACAACTCCCTGCCGAGGGGCAATCTCACCCCACGGAGGCCCCCCATGCGTCGCTGCTCACTCCTTCTGGCCCTGCTCATTCCGGCGTTGGCCGCAGGCGCCGACCTGCCGACCTGGGACGCCCTGCCCGCCGCGCCCCGCTGGGAGCTGCAGATGCTCGGCGTCACCGATGCGGCCCGTCTCGCGCAGGCCCGCGCCGCTGTCTCCAAGCGCCTCGTGCGCGTGGCCCTCGTGGGCGAAGGGGGCCTGAGCCGCAAGGTCCTCCGTCCGCACCTGTATCCCGGCTGCACGATGGTCTACCGCACCGGGGGCGACTCCGGCCACGGCGCGCACGACACCGGCCAGATCGCCGTCATCCTCGACCTCCTCGGTGTCCTCGGCGTCCGCGTGCACCTGACCTCCTACCAGCCGCCCGACGACACCGCACAGCTCGCGGCCGCCTTCGCCGCCGCCGGGCAGGAAGCCGACCTCGTCGTCACCTACCACTCCTTCTGGGGCGATGACGTACACCTCATCAGCGACGCGATGGCCAGCCGGCCGGAGGCGCTCTTCCTCGCGCCCTACGGCGAGGTCGGCCAGCCGCGGACCTCGACCTCCATGCAGGCCCACTCGTACAAGCCGTGGGGTGGGGGCGTGGCGAACCTGTTCACGTGCGCGCCGCTGGCCCGCAAGTCCGACGGCCGCCTCCTGATCCCCTCACACCGCGACGCGGCGGACACGGAGATCATCAACCTGGTCGCCCCCTCGTACTATGCCAGCGGCCCGGGCGGTACATGCCCCTCGGTCGGCGTCGTAGCGGCTGTAGCGGCGTATGCATGTGCCGCGGCGCCATCGCGCCTGAGCTGCGGAACGCTGGCGCGGCTGTTGCACCAGAGCGTGTGCGTGGACGAAGCGGCGCTGACAGCGGCGCCACCGTTCACGGCGGAGCATGTCGCGAAGCTGCGGGCGTCACTGGCCACGCTGCAGGAGCCGGACGCGGGGCATGTGCGGAAGCTGGGTGCGGTCGGGGTGGTCTCGCTGTGGCGGGTAGACGGCCTACTCGCGAAGCGATAGCCGAGCGCGCACCGTCCCGCTCCATGCAGGAGATGTCAGCCTGGTCGACGAAATGGTAGCGAAGCGTTCCTCTGTGCGTGTCGGTTGCGGCGCGGGCGAGGCGCAGGGGGCGCCAGGACGGCAGAGCCAATCGAGACCTGCTAGGAGCACTCCATGCGAGACAAGAGACACCCCCTTGACATCATGGCGGAGCAACTGGAGACCCTCGCAGACAGTCCCGTTGCCGCTCAGGAAGCATCCCCCGACCACTGGGAGCTTCATTCCGCCACCGACGAGTCCGTCGGCGACTACCCTCAGGCGGTGCTCTCCGACCCCGACTTCGACTGGGGCGAGGCGGAGGGGCTCGGCCCCGACGGCTTCCCGGCAATCCCCATCCCGGGGATGAAGCTGCAGCGGAAGGCCCGCTGGACGGACGTGTTGAGCTCCAACCTCTGGCGGGGGGGACATCTTTTCAACGAGAAAGCACTGGCCGTGTTCAAGCAGTGCGACCTGGGCAACGTCCGCGAGTACCCGGTGGTGGTCCGCGGCAAGATGCTCTCTGCCCGCTCACTGACCTACCTGCACTTCCGGAACATCGTTGAGCCAACGGCGGTCGACTTCGAGCGATCCGAGTTCTACCTCGCCGACATACTCGGCATCCCGACAGGGCCGGTTGCCGTCAACTCGTTCGATGAATGGGAGGAGAAGACGCGGCAGGCCCGAGAGGGACAACTGGAGGGCTGCGAGGAGTTCAGCCAGATCGAGTACAAGCGGCTGTACTTCATGCCCGGCCAGACGCCCTCGGTGGACTACTTCAGACTCGCCCGCCTGGGGATAACGGTCTACATCTCCGCGCGCCTCAAGGACGCGATCCTGAGTTCCGGCCTCACCGGACTGGAGATCAAGCCGAACAAGAGGTTGTTCGCCAGTCCCTGAGGAGACAACCCGGCGCTGCACCTGCCCCGGCCTCCGGATGGACCGGCCCGGCCAGACCGTCCCGGCGCCTGGTTCGGCGAGAGGGGCGGCTTTACAGCCCCGCGGGCCCCTGATATAATGGCGCAATCATGAACGGCGTCTGCTGCCACAACGGGGGTTGCACTACGCCTGACGCATAGAGCGGCAGCGCTTCACGGCGTCTCATATTCCGTCACACCAGCCGCGTCCGGAAACCCTGACGCGGCTTTTTGCTGTGTACCTATCCCAACTCACATGGAATGGAGGTAGTCCCATGAGCGAGATGAGCGAGATCACGATCACGCTGCCCGATGGTTCACAGAAGCAGGTGGCTCGCGGGACCACCGCCCTGCAGGTCGCCGAGGGTATTGGCGCGCGGCTGGCCAAGGCCGCTGTAGCCGCCAAGTTCAACGACCAGGTCATTGACCTGAGCCGCCCCCTGCAAGGGGATGGCTCGCTCGCCATTCTCACCTTCAAGGACGCCGAGGGGCAGGATGTGTACTGGCACTCCGCCGCCCACATCATGGCCGATGCCGTGGTGCGGCTGTTCCCGCACGCCAAGCCGACGATCGGCCCGGCCATCGAGGAGGGCTTCTACTATGACTTCCACGTAGACCGGCCCTTCAACGACGAGGACCTCGAGCGCATCGAGGCCGAGATGCACAAGATCGTGGCGGCCGACGAGCCGTTTGCCTGCCACGCCGTCCCGGCCGCCGAGGCGAAGGCCCGGTGGGAGCAGGCGGGCAACGAGTACAAGGTCGAGCTGGTGGCGGACATCGTTGCCGGGGAGCTGGGCGAGGAGGCCCCGCGCGGCGCGGACAGCATCCGTGCCTTCGAGGCCGGCCATGCCGCCGACTACGACCGTGTGTCGGCCAGCATCTACGAGCACGGGAGCTTCGTGGACCTGTGCCGCGGGCCGCACGTCCCCTCGACGGGCGCCATCAAGGCCCTCAAGCTGACCTCGACCTCCGGCGCGTACTGGCGCGGCAGCGAGAACAACCCGATGCTCCAGCGCATCTACGGGATCGCCTTCCCCGACAAGAAGCTGCTGGATGAGTACGTCGAGAAGCTCGAGCAGGCCAAGGCGCGCGACCACCGCAAGCTCGGGCGCGAGCTGGACCTGTTCTCCTTCCACGAGGAGGCCGGGGCAGGGCTGCCGTACTACCACCCCAACGGGGCGATGCTGCGGCACCTGGTGACGGACTTCGCCACCAGGGAGCACCTCAAGCGCGGCTATGTGCTGCTGCGCACCCCGCACCTGATCAAGTCCGACATCTGGTACACCTCGGGCCACGCCCAGCAGGGCTACCCGATGTACTACACCGAGATCGAGGGGCAGTCGTACGGCATCAAGCCGATGAACTGCCCGGGCCACATCCTGATCTACAAGACGCACAAGCACAGCTACCGCGAGCTGCCGCTACGGTACTTCGAGCTGGGCACCGTGTACCGGCACGAGCGCTCGGGCGTGCTGCATGGTCTGCTGCGCGTCCGCGGCTTCACACAGGATGATGCCCACATCTTCTGCACGCCCGCGCAGCTCAATGACGAGATCATCGGCGTCATTGACTTCGCGAGCTACATGCTCAACACGTTCGGGTTCAGCGAGTTCCAGATCTACCTGTCCACGCGGCCGGAGAAGTCGGTCGGCAGCGACGAGCAGTGGGAGATGGCGACCAACGCGCTAGTCGGCGCCCTGAACCAGAAGGGCCTGTCCTTCGAGGTGGACGAGGGCGGCGGGGCGTTCTACGGCCCCAAGATCGACATCAAGGTCCGCGACGCCATCGGCCGCACCTGGCAGTGCGCCACCATCCAGTGTGACTTCACCCAGCCCGAACGCTTCGACGTGACCTACGTCGGCGAAGACGGCGGGGAGCACCGGCCGGTCATGATCCACCGCGTGGTGCTGGCCGGCATCGAGCGGTTCCTGGGCGTCATCATCGAGAACTACGGCGGGGCGTTCCCGGTGTGGCTGTCGCCGGTGCAGGCGCGCGTGCTGCCGATCACCGACAAGCAGCTCGACTACGGCGCCGAGGTGGCGAAGAAGCTGCGCGACGCCGGCTTCCGGGTGGAGCTGGATCAGAGCAACGCGACCCTCGGCGCGAAGATCCGCGACGCCGAGATGCAGAAGCTGCCGTACAGCCTGATCGTGGGCGCCAAGGAGGCCGAGGCCGGCACCGTCGCCGTCCGCCACCGCGAGGAGGGCGATCTGGGCCCGCAGTCGCTGGAGACGTTCATGGAGCGGCTGGCGAGCGAGAACGTGCCGGGGGCGTAACGACGACGGCATGCAGGATGGAAGGATAGAAGGATGGGGAGGATACGGCAACGTGTCCTCCCCATCGGCGCTTGTAGGAGCGGCCCCCGTGGTCGTCACCGGCGGCGTCCGCCGTCGGCAAAGAGCACTCTGAGCGCCACCATGAGGCCCACCAGTAGTGGCATCGGGCCACTGCTACAGATGCGCGCCAGCGCGGCAATCGGGTCGGCGGGGGAGGCGTGCCGGCTGAGCAGATGCAGTGTCAGATAGACCCCGCACACCACCAGCGCCACCGTGAGCAAGACGAGAGCCCGCCTGGCGAAGGGGAGCCACAGCCCCGGCGGGTCTGGCTCAGCCTCGGCCCGAGGGGCCACCTCTGTGGGCTCGCCGGCTACGGGCGCAGGCTGCGCGAGTGCCGGCCGGGGCGGCACCGGAGCCACGGTCACGGCGAGCGTCTCTCCGGGCTGTGTCAATCGCTCGTGCAGACACGCGCCGATCGCGTTCACCTGCTCGGGCGTCAGCACTGCCGGGGCCATGCCCAACTCGAGCACTGACCGCAGCTCGTGCGCCGGCATGACGGGGGTGGTTGTCTCCGTGCGCAGTTCCCCGCGTGTGAAGACGACCACAGAGCGCACCGGCGCCGGTACGCCGCACCTGGTCAGGTACCGGGCCAACGCCTGGCAGTGGTAGGCGTTCTGCTGCACGGGGTTCTCGCGGCGGTCCTTGACGACGCGGCCGGCGTAGAGCTTGACCTGCGTCCACGAGCGCTCGCCTTCCCGGCCATAGACGCGGCCTGCCCAGGCCTTCACCTCCAGGCATGTGACACCATCGGGCGCGACGACGACGATGTCTAGCTGGGTCCGACCGGCATCCGTGGGAAGCGTGAGGTCGTGGAGGAGCAGGACACTGTCAGGCAGCCGAGTCAGACAGGAGAGCACGTCGCGCTCGCCCTGCAGGCCGATGCGCCCGGTCTCGTCCAGGGAGTCTGCATAGGCCACGTCGGCGCGCCAGCGGCGACGGGGTGGTCGCGGCGTCGCTGGCACGGCCATGCCCGACAGCAAGGCCCACACCGAGAGCGCGGCGACCGCGAAGGCGCCGACGGGCAGAGAGAGGGGCAGCAGGCAGCTGACCAGCCCGACCCACACCAGCCACGGCACACGTTGCAGGCCCCGCGGCGGGGCCTTGGGGACGGTTGGCGGAGGCGGTACGGGTGGGAGGACGATGAACTCGTCGAGGCAGAAAGCGCGGCTCACGATCCTGGCCACGGAATACCCCCCTTGGGGACGGCGACGTGCGTGCGGCACATTGCGTCAGCAACCATGATAGGCGCAGCCCATCAAGATTGCCTCAGGAGTCGCGAGAGAATGAGTGTCCTGTCGGGACAATGTGCGCACGCACGACGCACCTAGGGGGTGTCACTACACGGCGCCGCGCCGCCCGATGAGGGAGGGCACCGGGCGGCGCGGGAGCCGGGAGGGGAGAGGGTGCTACCGAGACGCTCTGAGCGGCCGCATCGCGGCGGGAGGCTCCGCGATGGGGGCAACGTCGGCCGGCTCAGCCGCGTCGTTCGACGTCACCGGTGTCGCCGACACGAGCTTCCGCAACTGGTTGCCCAGGGCAGTGACCTCCTCGGGCGTCAGCGGCGTGGGCGACGGGTGCGCGGCGAGCAGGGACTTCAGGCCCGACGGCGTAATCGTCGGTGTGGTAGTGTTCGTGTGCAGGTCCGCCTCGGTGAAGACCACGGCGGGGGCCAGCTCCAGCCGCCGCCCCGCCGCCGTCAGGTAGCGCGAGAGGACCCGGCAGTGCTCTGCGTTGCGCGCGACGGGGTTCTCGCGCCGGTCCTTCATCGCATCCAGACCGTACTCCTTGACCTGCGTCCAGAACGGCTCGTCTTCCTGTCCGTAGATGCGCCCGACCCAGGGCTTGACCTCCAGGCACCACAGGCCGTGGGGCGTCACCACCACCAGGTCCGCCTGCATGGTGTCCGCGCCGCCCGGCAGGATCAGGTTGTGCAGCACGATGTGACTGTCGGGCAGTGCGGCCAGGCGACGGATGACGGCAATCTCGGCGCCCAGGGCCTTGCGCCCGGGCTCATCGCCCACGAGCGCGGGATAGTGCCAGGCCCCGCCGGCGCCCAGGCGCCGCCGTCGGTCCCGGCGCCGCATGGCGGCCGGCGTGGGCAATAAGGCCTCCCAGGCCGCGAAGCTCACCAGCGCAAATACGCCCAGCGGCAGGAAGGACCACAGCAGCAAGACAACCAGCCCCAGCCACAGAACGCGGGGGATGCTGTTCAGACGCTGCAACGGCGCCTCCGCCCAACGGGGCACGGCCAGGCGGGCCGGGGGCGGCAACGGTATCAGTTCATCGAGACCCAGGACCGAACTCACAATCCTGGCCATAGGGATTCCCCCTACCAGACGGTAGACTGCGACAGATATCATGAATAGGACGGCTACGCCTGATAGTGTACCTCGGAGCGCTCAATCGAGACGCAAGGCTACTTCAAGGAACGCCGGAGGTCTCACTCCGACGGCCACGGTTCGGAGCCTTGCCGGGCGCCGCCCTCGCGCTATACTGAGGCTACAGCAGGTACCTCAACTCACCGGTGCGAAGGCATTCCCATGCTCACCGACCAGCAGGACGCTTACGGCCATCTGATCCAGGATGCGGTTCGCGGGCTGGACTCGTATGAGGTGGATGAGCGTGATGACGGGTATGTCGGGGTCGGCCCCGCCAGCATGTACGTCGCGCCCTTCGACCAGTGGCCCGCCCACCAACAGCGCGCCACGGGCTTCGCGCAGGGGCGCGTGCTGGACATCGGCGCCGGCGGGGGACGGCACTGCCTGCACCTGCAGGAGCAGGGGCATGACGTGCTGGCGACGGACAGCTCGCCGCTGGCCATCCAAACCTGCCACGAGCGCGGCGTCAAGCACGCCCAGGTCGTCCCCATCACCGCCCTTTCCTCGCGCTTCGGCGTCTTCGACACCGTCCTGATGCTGGGCAACAACTTCGGGCTGTTCGGGAGCTTCACCCGCGCCCGCTGGCTGCTGCGGCGCTTCCGCGGCTTCACCTCGCCCCATGCCCGCATCATCGCCGAAAGCACTGATCCCTACCAGACCACCGCGCCGGAGAATCTCGCGTATCATCAGCGCAACTTCAAGCGCGGGCGCATGGGCGGGCAGATCCGCCTGCGCATCCGCTTCCGCGCCTATGCCACGCCGTGGTTCGACTACTTGCTGGTATCGAAGGCGGAGATGGAGCGGATTGTGGAGGGGACGGGGTGGCGGGTCGTCGAGTACCTGGACTCGCCAGGGCCGACGTACATCGCGATCATTGGGCGGACTGCCTGACGCGAGCGCACGAAGGTGACATCGGTGCTCGCTCAGGCAGCGCCCCGACCGTCACACACCAAGGAGGGAACGGCCATGCGCGTGTCACAGAACCTGCTGTTCAGCGGTACGGCGCCGGGAGAGGAGGACCCGAACCTGCCGGCCGGCGAGTCCATCGCGCAGATGATCGAGCGCGGGTTGCAGGCGCGTTCGTGGACCATCGTCGAGCCCACCGACCTGGGGGACCATAGCCTCTGGACCGTAGGCTGCAAACGGGAATCCGCCGAACTCGAGATGACTCTCGCTGCGACCTTGGAGAAGGATCTGTGGATGCTGCAACTGGCAGCCTCCTACATCCCGGGTCTCATCGCGCGCTGGCGCCACAAGGAGCCCTCGGCCACTCCCGAGGATGTCTTCAGCCTGGCCCAGGACATCCACGCGATCCTGTTCGCGTCGGGCGAGTTCCGCGACCCGAAGTGGTGCTGGGACAACTTCCCGAGCGACGAGATCGCGTCGCCGACGCCACCCGCTCCGTGAGTGTCGGCGGAACATGTAGGCATCCGCCAGCCCTGGGCGTCCCGGGCACCGAGTCCACATGCCTGTCACCGAACGCACTGCAGTGAGGCCCAGAGCATGAACAGCACCTACCCCATCCTGGAGTTCGATCCCGCGCCCGAGGCGCTGCTGGAGCCGTCGAAGCTGCTGGCGACGCGGGACGTGCCCGAGCACTGCGTGCTCTGCTTCTTCCGCGAGGTCATCCAGGCGCTGCAGGACCAGCACGGGGCCCGCGAGGTGACGTGCCTGCGCAGCGAGATGGGCACCCACCCGCTCTATGAGCTAACCGTCCAGGGGCGGCGGCTGGGCGTCTATCACCCCGGCATCGGCGCGCCGATGGCCGCGGCGTCGCTGGAGGAACTCATCGCCCTCGGCTGCCGCAAGTTCATTGCCTGTGGCGGGGCCGGCGTGCTGCAGCCTGACATCGCGGTGGGCCATCTCGTCGTCCCGACCGCCGCCGTGCGCGATGAGGGCACATCGTACCACTACCTGCCGCCAGGCCGCGAAGTGGCCGCGAGCGCTACCGCGGTGGCCGCCATCGAGGCGACGCTGACAGCCAATGAGTGCGAGTACGTCCTGGCCAAGACCTGGACGACCGATGCCTTCTACCGCGAGACCCCGGCCAAGATCGCGCACCGCCGCGAGGAGGGGTGTGTGACGGTCGAGATGGAGGCGGCGGCGTTCTTCGCGGTGGCGCAATTCCGCGGCGTGCCACTGGGGCAAGTGCTGTACGGCGGCGACGATTGCAGCGGCGACACCTGGGACCACCGGAGCTGGCACCGGCGCGAGGGAGTGCGCGAGCGGCTGTTCTGGCTGGCTGCGGAGGCGTGCCTGAGGCTGTAGGCGCTACACGGGGGGACGGCTCCGAACCGGATCGGGCGGCTACGACCGCTGCCATTCCTCGAGTTGCTGGTAGTCGCGGTACTGCTGCCACTCGGCGCAGGCCTGCTTGAGCAGCAAGCCGACCACGACCATCGCCAGGAAGATGCCCGCCATCAGGTAGACACTGTGCCAGGCCTGCTGCGTGGCCTGGGCGGAGGGGTCCAGCATGGCCTCCGGGGGACGCATCAGGTACTGAGTCAGTGCCTCCAGGACCCCGGCCCTGTGGAGATGGCGCCAGCCGCCGAGGTCGAGCACGAAAGCGTGCAGCATGCCCACCAGGAGGCACACCTCGGTGGCGAACAAGACGACGATACGCCGCCGCAGGCTTCGGCCCACGGCGGCTAACTCGGGAGGGAGCATGTTGGGTACCCGCTATGGCTTCGCTTTCCTCATGTTAGCAGTCGTCCCTCAAGGTCGTCTCACGAGTCGGCGAAGAAGTGCTGTGCTGGGGGCGCTCCTCATGGCGAGCGGGCTGCTGTCCGTTGCCGTGGCCCAGCCCCCCGTCCCTCCCGGCGCGGCGGCGCTGGGGTACACCCGGTGCGTCATCAACGAGCGCCCCGCGGTCGCCGACATCGCGCCCGGCAAGGATGGCGACTACAAGTGGTTCAGCGGGCAGTGGTATTCGCAGCAGCCGCCATCGCTCGACCACTACGCCATGCAGGACGGCGTGCTGGCGCTCAGTCTCGGCGGCGACCTCGTGAGCGTCGCGCGCGACTTCCCCGGGGGGAAACTGCCCTTGCTGCCGGGGATTGACGGCTTCTACGTGGAGTTCGAGGTGCGGCTGTCGGACAACGACCCCGACCACTGGCCGGCCGTGTGGCTCATGCCCGCCGAGCACAGCGGCAAACAGCAGGACCACTACGCGGGTGACCCGCCGGGCTTCGAGCGCTGGATGGAGCTGGATGTGGATGAGGGGGGCTTTGGGCCGGGGCTGACGGGCACGGTGCATAGCTGGACCGGGATCTGGAAGGGAGCCCCGCCCTACCAGCGCGAGATGAATCACAACAATGTGTCCAAGGTGCCGCTGGACCGCAGCCAGAAGCACACCTTCGGCGCGAGCTACGACCCGGTGCGCCAGCAGGCGACGTGGTGGGTGGATGGCGAGCAGCAGATGAGCGCGGGCTACCCCTACGTACCGGGGGTGGCGGCCAAGCAGCACTTCTATCTCATCATGAGTGCCCAGACCCACGGCGCCCGGAAGCCGTACCAGATGTTCGTCAGCGCGGTGCGCGCGTTCGTGCCGCCGAGTTCAGCCTTGCCGGCAGTGTCCTGACCACTCTACCGAATCGGAGCGACTATGACCCGCTACGACAACCTGCCCTACTCCACCTACCACCAGGATCGCCGAGTGATGGATGTCTTCCTCCCCGACGCGCCCAACGGCGCCGGCATCCTGTTCGTCCACGGCGGGGGCTGGAACCGCGGGCAGAAGGACGGCTGGCATCCGGTCATGGAGCACTTCTGCGGCCTGGGCTATGCCTGCGCCACGGCCGAGTACCGGCTGTGTCCGCAGGTGACGCTCGTGGGGATCATCGAGGATGTGCGGCTGGCGATGTGCTTCGTGCGAGAGCGGGCCGAGGAGTGGGGCTGTGACCCGGGACGCATCGCCGCGTACGGCTCCTCGGCGGGCGGGCACCTGGTGGGGCTGCTGGCGACCATTGGGCCGGGCGATCCGCTGGGGGTGACTGACGAGTTGACAATCCGCGACACCGTGCCCCAGGCGGTGGCCGCCATGAACCCGGCGCTGTCGCTGTCACGGCTGCGGCCGGACCTGGTGCCCGAGGAGATGCTGACGGGCTGGCCGGCGCAGGTCGGGTCACCCGAGCCGGAGGAGCGTGTGAGGGGAGGCGAGCCGCCCTTTCTCATCGTCGTGGGCGACCTGGACGAGACCACGCCTCTGGCGATGCAGGAGGCAGCGGCGGAGGCTCTGCGAGCGCACGACGTGCCGGTGGAGTTGGTGGTCGTGCCCGGGGCCGTGCACGGCGCGTTCTACGGCGTGACGTCGGAGGTGCAGCAATTCGCCCTGCCGCACATTGAGGGGTTCCTGCAAAGGACGCTGGCAGTCGCGGCGCAGTGAAGCCGCGCTCCTACGGCGCCCGACAGGAGTGTCGGGCGTACCCATGGCGCTCTAGCGGCGCCGGTTTGTGCTTGCCACCAGCCCGCCCGCCCTGCTAAGCTCTTCGCCAACCATGTCCCCCTTGCTCATCCTGGCCGTCGCCATCGGGCCGTGCCTGTTCTGGCTGTGGTTCTTCATCCGGCGCGACCGGCTGGAGCCTGAGCCGCAGGCGCTGGTCGCGCGTCTGTTCTTCCTCGGCTGCGCTTCCGTCATCCCGGCGGCGTTGCTCGAAGCGCCGATCCCCGCGCCGCTGGATGCCATCCTCGGCGCCCCGGTGATCGAGGAGCTCACCAAGCTCCTGGTCGTGTACCTGTTCATCTACCGCCACGTCGAGTTCGATGAGCCGATGGACGGGATCACCTATGGCGTGTCGTGCGCGCTGGGCTTCGCGACGGTGGAGAACCTGTTCTATGTGGCCGGGGCAGCGGAGAAGACCGTGGGGCTGGCAGTGGTGAGGGCGTTGCTGTCGGTGCCGGGTCATGCGCTGTGGGCGGTGCTATGGGGGTACGGCCTGGGTCGGATGAAGTTCGTCCGTGGCCCGTCGGCGCAGGGCTTCCTGTGGGCCGGGGTCGCGCTGGCCATGGCGTCCCACGCCGCCTTCAACTTCACCTGCACGCTGGCGAACTGGCAAAGCGGGATCGCGTTGGTGTTGCCACTGCTGGCCATCCTCGGCTGGGTGGCGGCCAACCGGCGCACGCGCGACGCGCTGATGCGCGGGCCGCTGCGGCCGGGGGCCATGCCACTGGGGGCCCCAGGCTGGCACCGCCCGGCCCCGCCGGCGCCCCTCCCGACACCGCCCCCTCCGCCGCCGCACATGCTCACTCCCCCTCCGCCGCCGCATGAGGCGCCATTGCCCTCACCCCCACCCTCGCCGTCCGAGGAACTGGACTGACCTGTAGCGCGTGGGGGGTGGGTCGTGGGCTGGTGGCCGGCCTGCGGGCACACAAAAAAACAGCCAGGTCGGTTGTGGGAGAGGAACCGGACCTGGCTGTTTGTGCTCCACCGGGACTATGGCATAAAGTTCTTTTCGGCGGAGCCCGTCAGCCTCTAGCCTGGGCGCAAGTCGAGGGGGCAGAGGAAGGCTAGAGGCCGAACTGAGGGCTGAGTGCGAGTGTAGCTATGTATAAGCTACGGTCGGTAAAGCTGCACAACCCTGTATCACATACTATAGCGGCCACAGTACCCTCTGTCAACCCCCTATTTCGGTGCAATTTCGGCGCTGGAATCGCCACCCTTCCGCGGGCAGGTGCTCGCCTGTGGCGCGGCCAATCCTCCGCTGGTAGGTGACCGCCTGAGACCTGCCAGGTGAGGCCATGAGCGACCCCCGCGAACTGCCCTACGAGCAGTACGGGCACGAGTTCACGCACGCTGAATGGATGCAACTGATGATCCACTACTACCGGGGCGAGATGAACCGGGCCACCGTGTGGCGGCAGCGCCTGGATGTCACCACCAACTGGGCGGTCGGCGCCACCGCCGCCATGCTGACTGTGATCCTCGGCAGCAGGGAGATGCCGCATGTCGCCATCGTGCTGCCCGCGGCGATCGTCGTCATCATGCTGCACATCGAGGCGCGGCGCTACCTGTACTACGATCTATGGCGGTCGCGGCTGCGGATGCTCGAGCGCGGGCTGATCGCGCCGGCTCTGTGGCGCGAGGTGGCGCAGCGGGAGATCGAGCACGAGGTGGACTGGCGCCGCAAGCTGGCCGAGGACATGCACCGCGCACGGTTTCACATGCCGTACTCGGAGGCCTTTGGGCGGCGGCTGCAGCGCAACTACACCTGGCTCTTCCTGCTCAACTACGGAGCCTGGCTGCTGAAGCTGGCGATCTGCCCGCAGACGGCGCTGTGCGCGGGCGATCTCGTCCGGCACGCGGCCCTGGGGCCGGTGCCGGGGACGGTGGTGCTGATCGGCGCCACACTGCTGCTGATCGTGTGCTTCGCCCTGGGACCAATCCTGACGCGCCACCGCCATGCGCGCGGTGAGGCGCTGCCTTATGTGTCTGAGCAGGACACCGAAAGGTGGGGTATCGTATGAGCATGGGGTACCGTCAACTGGGCACGACCGACCTGACCGTGTCCGAGATCGGCTTCGGCGGCTGGGCCATGGGCAAGCTGTTCTGGGGCGACGACGTGCAGGACAGCGAAACGACAGCCGCCATCCACCGGGCGCTGGACCTGGGCCTCACGCTCTTTGACACCGCCCCGGTCTATGGTGACGGCCACAGCGAGTGCGTCCTGGGCGCGGCGCTCGGGGCGCATCGGGCCGAGGTCGTGGTCGCCACCAAGTGTGGCCGTGTGCGCAACGCGGAGGGGAAGCTCTACAATGACTCGCGGCCCGAGAGCATTCGGGGCGAGTGCGAGCAGTCGCTGCGCAATCTGCAGACCGACGTCATTGACCTGTACCAGGTGCACTGGCCCGACGAGCAGGTCCCGTTCGAGGACACCATGGCGGCGCTGATGGCCCTGCGCGACGAGGGCAAGATCCGCCACATCGGCTGCTCGAACTTCACCGTGGCGATGATGCAGCGGATGATTGCGGCCGGGAAGCTGGCGTCACTGCAGCCGCCCTACAGCCTGTTGCGTCGGGGCATCGAGGACGAGATTCTGCCCTTCTGTCGCGAGCAGGGGCTGGGGGTGCTGTGCTACAGCCCGTTGCAGCGGGGGCTGCTCACCGGCAAGTACCGGCCCGGCGCGACCTTCCCCGAGACCGACAGCCGCAGCCGCGACCCGCTGTTTGGTGAGGAGAAGCTGGCGCGGATTGCCGCCGCGGTGGATGAGATGGCGGCGATGGCGTCGGCCTACGGGCGCACGCCTGGCCAGATGGCCGTGGCGTGGGTGCTCAACCAGCCCGGGGTGTCGGTGGCGCTGTGGGGAGCCAAGCGGCCGGAGCAGATCGAGGAGTGCACGGGGGCGGCCGGGTGGAAGCTGACGGCGGACGAAACGACACGGCTGGAAGGACTGTTCGACGGCATCTAGGAGCCGGTAGTGCGGGCGAGGAACGGGTAGTGCGGGCTTCCAGCCCGCCCGAGACAATGAGAGAGGCCGATGATCGGTGCGATCATCGGCCTCGTTGTTGCTGCGGTTCACATCGCGGAGCGACGCAGGCACGCCTACGATGCGGGCACGCGCGAGGCTCAGGCCTCGACCAGGTGCGGGGCGAAGGGCTCCAGGTAGTCGCGCCAGAGCGGGTTCTTGGCTGCCGCGGTGAACGTGGCGTACGACAGGTAAGGAATGAACCGCGGCCGGCGCGGCTTGCGGATGAGCTTCATGTCCGCCTCGCGCGGGGTCTTGTTGCCCTTCTTGTTGTTGCATTTGAGGCAGCAGGCGACCAGGTTGTCCCACGTGGACTGGCCGCTGCGGTCGCGCGGGATGACGTGGTCAATCGTCAGGTCGCGGGACACGTGGCCGCAGTACTGGCAGGTGTGGCTGTCGCGGGCCAGAATGGCCCGGCGCGACAGCTTTAGCTCCGGCAGCGGCCGGCGGATCGGGTAGGCCAGCCGCACGACTGTGGGCAGCACCATCTCGCTCTGTGACGACCGCACCACCTGCGCCCCGTGCTCCAGGGCAATGGCCTTGCCCAGGCACAACAGGGCGACCGCTCGACGCCAGCTACAGACGTTGAGCGGCTCGTAATTCTGATTCAGTACCAGTACCTGACCCTTCATGATCGTGCTCTCAAAACAGGCGATGCCGGAAAACGAAAGACCCGCGGACTCAAGAGTCGCGGGCCTGCGGTGCCTGGGGGCTCAGCGGACAGAACTCGAAGAGCGCCTGTATGCGGAAATAGGCAGCCCGGTTCCGGTCCGCTCCCGTACTCTTGACGTGTTGTCCGGCCGATAGACGCAAAATTCGGTCTCCCTTGTGCAGCTAAGGAAGTGCTACTCCACCATCCGGCGAGTTTAGCAAACTTGTGTTCGTAGTGTCAAGATGGTGGGAAGCGGGGTGTGACTCTTGGTTGTCGGCTGGTGGCCTGGGGCGCAGAGGTCTGGCGGGGCGGGAGTCGTGGCGTCCGCAGGACGCTCGGCGGTGCGCAGCACCGCCCCTCAGCCCGGCGTTTCAACGCCGGGGAAGAACGCCCCCTCTCCCTAGAAGTGCCTTCCGTCCGCAGGACGATTGGCCGCAGGCCCGTCTCGGGCGCAGACGTCTGCCGGGCGTTCCGACGATCGTCCTGCGGACGGAACGGGACGACCGCAAGAAGAGGCAGAGGGGCCGCGACGTCCCGGACGCTGAAGCGTCCGGCTGGGGTGCGGTGCTGCGCACCGCCAACCGTCCTGCGGACGGAACGGCCGCCATCCGGAGCACCGCCAAGCGCCCTGTGGGCGGAACCGTCGCCATCCTCAGCACCACCGACCGTCCTGCGGGCGGGAAGACCCCCGTGGCATCTAGTGTTCTGTCAATAAAATACCGATACAGTTAGGAAAGGATCTCGGAGTCGCTGTAGAATAGGCAGAGCATCACCGCGAAGGAGTGATGCATGCCTGGCCCACGCGCCGTCCCGATTGTCCTATCCGACGCTGATCGTGCGCACCTTGAGAAGACCGTTCGTCAGCAGACCGCGCCGCAACGCATGGTGTTGCGCAGCCGCATTGTGTTGCTGGCTGCCG
>JAJFUB010000022.1 GCA_021372615.1 bacterium
AGCCGGACCGTCCGCGTGGGCGGGCGTGTCCTCACGCCCGCCACTCCTGGGGCCACCGGCTTTGCGGGCGTGGGGACACGCCCGCCCACGCGACCCCTCGGTGGCATCACGCGGGTTGCCTTGCGGCTCTGGAGAGCCGCGCTCCATTTGCCCCTTCGTCTCCCGCAGCGCCTTCAGCGATACCTTCGGGTCGAAGTACCGTGGCCAGTCCTTCTTGCCCGAGGGCTTGAGGCGCTCGGCGGCGAGGTGCAGCTTCGCCAGCATGGCGCCGGCCTCGCAGGTCTCGCCCGGATGCTCGGGCTCGGCCGGCACGCCCTCGATGAACTCGAAGAGCTCGTAGATGTGCCCCTCATGCTCGACCCAACGGCTGCCGGAGGGACTGCGGACGATCCTGGGCACCGGCAGCCCGGCCTTCGCAAGGCCATGGATGACGGCATGGTCATACGCCAGTTGGCCCGGATCGGCATAGCGGGGGTTGCGCCGGCGCAGGATGTACTGCCCGCGAGCGCCCACGATGACGAGGCTGGCGTTGGCGGTCCCGCCGGCCGGGCGCATGAAGATGGGCTTGAGGCGCCAGGTCGCCAGGACGGCCCGCGCCTCCCGATCGCTGAGGTGAGTGTTGGTGTGTGCCATAGGTTGGGGTGTCATTCGCTGGCGCGCACGAGCAGCACCGGCACGGAGGCATGGCGCAGCACCCGGTCGGCGATGCTTCCATAGACCCAGCGGCCCAGGCCCGAGCGCCCGTGGGTGGACATCACGATCAGGTCCGCTCCGCACTCGTCGGCATGGTTCAGGATCTCCTCGGTGACATCGCCCCGGCGCACAGTCGCGCCCACCTGCAGCCCCTCGCCCTGCAGGCGGCTCTGGACGCTGCGCAGATACTCCTCGCACTGGGCAGCTTCCTGGTCGCGGTCCACGTAGACCACGTACTCCGCACTGGCCTGGACATCGCTGAGAGGGACGACCGAGACAAGCTCCAAAGCTGCGTGGCAAGCCTGAGCGAGGGCCACGGCGTGTGGCAAGGCCTTCTCGGCCAACGGCGAGCGATCCAACGTCAAGAGCATTCGTTGGTACATGCCCACCTCCCCGGCGCGCCGATCGCCAGTCCGGCGGCGCCATGCGTGTGGCATTTCGTCACGGATGAGGCGATGGCCTTCCTCTAGGCGCGAACCACGGGCCGGCCTCCCGTGGCGCTGGTTCACGCTCCGGCACCGTTGTGCTATAATGACAACCATCGCCTGAGTCCCCGGCAGGCAGCGGGAGGTTCCGCGTCGTGGATGGTTCGCCTGAGGGCGACTTAGCTCGGCTGATTCTGCTGGTCCTGGCGGCTGCGTTCTTCTCCGGGTCGGAGGCGGCGTTCCTCGCCCTCAGCCGCACGCGCGTGCGCCAGATGCAGGAGCGCGGCCTGTTCGGGTCGGGGCTGCTGCTGGTGCAGCACCGTCACCGCGCCGTGGTCCTGTCCGTCGTCATCCTGGGCATCACGCTGTGCAACTACATGGCTGAGCGCGTGGCCACGGTGGCCTCCGTGGCGCAGTTCGGTCCCCATGCCGGGCCCATCGTGGCGATCGCCATCATGACGATCGTCATCGTCGTGTTCGGTGAGGTGATCCCCATCCAGCTCGGCGCGGCGATGCCCGAGCGCGTGGGTCGCATTGCTGCCGTGCTCATCGCGCCCATTGCGATCATCCTCCTGCCGTTGGTGCTTACTCTCTCGTTCATCTCGCGTGCGCTGCTGTACGTGCTGGGCGTGCGTCCCCGCCAGATGCTGCCGGGAGTGAGCGAGGAGCACCTGAAGGCGATGATCGAGCAGAGCGAGGAGCAAGGGGTCGTGGACGCGGGGGAGCGCCGGATGATGCACGGCGTACTGGATTTCGGGGACCGCACCGCCGCGCAGATCATGACCCCGCGCCCGGATATGATCGGCGTCGATGCCCAGCAGACGCTGGCCGAGGCGCTGCGACTTGGGCTCGAGGAACACCACTCGCGTTTGCCGGTGTACGAGGACACGCCGGACCATATCATCGGCGTCCTGCACCTGAAGGACCTACTACCCTATCTCATCAAGGGCGAGATGGACCGGCCGGTGCGCCGCGTCGCCCGCTGCGCGCACCATGTGCCCGAGACCCTGCGGGCCGATGAGTTGCTGCACCAGCTCCAGTCCAGGCGGCAGATGCTGGCCGTGGTCAAGGACGAGTACGGGGGCACCGCGGGCGTGGTCACGGTCGAGGACCTCCTCGAGGAGATCGTCGGGGAGATCGTGGACGAGTACGACGTGGAAGAGCCGGAGATCGTGGAGCTGTCACCCACGGAGCTGCTGTGTGATGCGCGGGTGGGGCTGCACGAGTTGGAGCCGTATGTGGTGGGCGAGCTGCCCACCGAGGAGTATGAGTCACTCGCGGGGGTCGTGCTGGACCTGGCCGGCCGAGTGCCGGGTCCGGGAGAGACGTTCGAGTGGCGCGGCCTGCGGCTCACGGTGGAAGCGGTCAACGGCCCTCGCCTGGAGAAGATCCGGGTGGGGCTGCTGCCCGAACCGGCGTGGGACGAGGGCGAGGAGGAGCAGGGCGAATGAGCAACCTGCTCCTCGGACTGGGAATCGGCGCCATCGCGCTGTGCCTGGTGGGCATCTTCCTGTGCTCGCTGGCGGAAGCGGCCTTCCTGGGGATGAGCCCCACACGGCAGCGCCGCGTGATGGACAGCCGCCACCGCCACGCTCGCCATGTCGTCAGGTTGCTGTCGGACGCGAACTACCTGAGCGCCCTGATCGTGGGCATGAACCTGTTCGTCATCATCATCTCGACGGTGATGACGTTGCTGGTGCAGGACCGGACACCCGAGGGCTCCGAGTGGCTGCACGAGGGCCTGCACGTCGGCATGATCCTGTTCATCATGGTCTTCGCCGAACTCACGCCCAAGACCTATGGCGGCCTGTACCCCGAGCGGGTCTCACTGGCCATGGCGCCGGCCATCATGCTGCTGGCTCGCACTTTCCGGCCGGCAGTGGTGACCCTCCAGCTCATCGCGCGGCCGATCGTGCGGATGATCAGCGGGCACCATCACGGCCGCGAGCTGATGAGCCTCGATGAGATCAGGGCGGCGGCCGACGTCGTCGAGGAAGAGGGGCTGGTGGACGCTGAAGAGGCAGAGATGCTCGACAGCGTCATTGACCTGGGCGAGCGACAGGTGCGGGAGATCATGGTGCCGCGGGTCAACATGGTGGCGGTCGAGGAGACGGACACCGTCGCCGAGTTCGCCGCCGTCGCCAGTCGCAGCGGCTTCTCGCGCATTCCCATCTACGCCGAGACGCTCGACCACATCACGGGCGTCGTCTATGTCAACGACATGCTGCGCCGCCTGGCCGCCGACCGCACCGGCTTCACGCTGCGCGACATCGCCCGCCCGCCGCTGTACGTGCCGGACAGCAAGCGCATTGACGAGCTGCTGCGGGAGCTACGCGAGCGCCGGGTGCACATTGCCCTCGTGGTGGATGAGTTCGGCGGCACCGACGGGCTGGTCACCATCGAGGATATCCTCGAGGAGCTGGTCGGCGAGATCGCCGACGAACATGACACCCCCGAGGAGGAAGTCGAGCGGGTCGGTGACACCGAGGTGGTGGTGGACGGGCAGCTCAAGATTGAGGAGGCCGATGAGCTGCTGGGGTGCCAGCTCCCGCAAGGACAGTATGAGACTGTCGCAGGAATGTTGTCCCAGGTGGCAGGTCACATTCCGGGGCCGGGGGAAACCTTCGAGGTGGCCGGGGTCAAGCTGACGGTGGAGGACGGCGACGGGCAGTTCGTGGGGCGGGTGCGCATGGTCGTAGGCAAAAGGGAGGACGGTGACGGGTAGTTGGCACGCAAGAGCAAGGTCCGCAAGACCAAAGAGGTCAAGAAGTCCAGAGGGCTGTCTCCCGCCGACTTCACCTTTCCGGGAGAGAAGTCGAGCTACTTTGGCGGGGTAGCGGGGATGGCGATCGTCTTTGTGTGGTTAGCCGTCATGGCGTTCTTCTTCCTCAAGAACGCCGCCGGGCAGCGGCTGTGGTATGCGCCCGTGGAGGTGCTGGCCTATCCGGTGCTGGCCGTACTCATCGCCAACATCCTGGCGGCCCGTCCGCGGCAGGCGGAGTTCAAGAAGGCCGGGCGCCAGGCGCGGGTGATGAACAACAACCACGCCGACCTGTACCGGACCCTCGTCCGTCAGGCCTCGGTGCTGGGCATGAAGACCCCGCCGGACATGTACCTGGTGGATGACCCGCACCCCATCATCTTCAGCCTGCCGGCCGGCAAGGGCATCATCGTCGCCAGCCAGGCCCTCCGCCAGGCCCTCTACCCCGAGGAGTTCGAGGCGCTCATCGCCCATGAGATCGCGCACATCGCCTGCAAGCACGTGCGCATGGACATGGCGATGACCTTCATCCGCCACGCGAACGTCGGGATCAAGATCGGGCTCTTCCCGGTGGTGCTGATGACGTTCTTTGCGCGCGCGTGGCGGGACTTGATCGACTTCTCCGCGGACCGCGGCGCGATGCTCATCACCCTGCGGCCGGCGGTCATCAATGCCGCTCTGGTCAAGTTCGCGGTGGCAGCCGACCCCAATGCCGGCATCACCTCCGAGGACCTGCAGGCCTTCCTGGACGGCCAGGGCGACATTGCCACCGACTCGGCGCAGATGGAGCGGCACTTCCGCGTCGGCCAGTTCATGAGTTCGCAGCCAGGCCTGCGCGAGCGCGTCGAGCAGCTCACCGAGTTCCCACAGACCAAGCAGGGCCAGGAGGCCATCGCCAAGGCCGCAGAGATCCAGGGCGTGGCCGTGCCGACCTTCGGCGGTCCGGCCAAGCGCGGCGAGGACGCCATCGAGACCGTGGTGGATGAGGACGAGCAGGAGATACCAAGCGAGATGTAGCGTGCCGCGAGGAGACTCCGAGGGGATTCCCGGCCCGAACCGCGCATCGGTGCTGAGAATCCCTTTGCGTTCGTGGCGGCCTATTCGGGTGCGGCCGGGTAGCTGCCGAGGATCTTGATCTTCTGGCAGTTCTCGCTGAGGCCTTCGAGGGCGGCGTGGACCATCGGGTCGTCCTGGTGGCCGTCGAAGTCTACGTAGAAGAAGTAGGGGCCCTGCAAGCCGGTGGGGGCCGGACGCGACTGGATCAGCGTCAGGTTGATCTGGTGGGCGCTCAGCGGCACCAGCGCCGCGGCGAGCGCGCCAGACTTGTGCAGAGTCGTGAACAGCACCGAGGTCTTGTCCTTGCCGGTCGGGCCCGGGTGGCAGCGGCCCAGCACGAAGAAGCGCGTGCGGTTGTTGCGGTAGTCCTGGATGTCGTCGGCCAGAACGGGCACGCCGTAGTGCTCGGCGGCTTGGGCAGTGCCCAGCGCCGCGACCTCCGGGTCCCGGGCCTCCGCCACGGCGGCGGTCGCAGTCGAGGTGCTCGCTTCCGGTAGTTGCTCGGCCATCGGTATGTGCTTGCGCAGCCAGTGCCGGCACTGGGCCAGCGGCTGCGGGTGTGACAGCACCCGGCGGATCTGCTCTACGGTCCCGTAGCCGAGCAGGCAGATCCTGACATCCACATAGGTCTCGGCGCAGATGGACAGCGAGGTGTCCACGAGGTAGTCGAGGCTGCGGGTGACGACGCCCTCAATGGAGTTCTCGATCGGCACGAGCCCGAAGTCGGCCTCGCGGCGCTCGACGGAGTGGAAGATCTCCTCGATCGCCGGCTGTGGGCGGTAGTCGCAACTGACGCCGAAATGCTGGAGCGCAGCGAGGTGGCTGAAGGTGTGCTCGGGGCCCAGGTAGGCGATGACGGGCGTACGCTGCAGGCTCCGCGACACCGAGATGATCTCACGGTAGATGGCGCGGATCGCCTCAGGAGTCAGCGGCGAAAGGTCGTCGGTGGTCAGCCGCTCGAGCAGTCGCGCTTCGCGCTGTGGATCGTAGACGTCGCGTCCCTGGCTGGCCTTGAACTGGCCGACTTCCGAGGCGATCTGGGCCCGCTCGCGCAGGAGTCGCAGCAACTCGTGGTCAATTCTATCTATTTGTCCGCGCAGGTCGTCCAGCGGCATGGGCACACCCTCCACACATGGTGGGGAGGAGTGTAGCACAAAGGGCGAGAGCGGGGGAAGGGCCGCGTGGGGCCGAGCCAGTCGCGGTCGGTGACCGCTCCCACACACGTGCGGTCGCAGGTACCCGCGTCCACGATACTGGAAGACACGAACGAGGTCACATATGGCATCACTATTCCGCCGGGCCCAGAGGCACCGCGAGCCGGACATCCCGCCCGACCTGTGGGAGGAGTGTCCCGGCTGCCACCAGTTGCTCTACGGCAAGGACCTCGAGAGCGAGCTGTGGGTCTGCAGCAAGTGCAGCCATCACTTCCGCCTCTCGGTCTGGCAGCGCCTGCAGATCACGGCTGATCCGGGGACGTTCATCGAGTGGGACCACGAGATGCCCATCTACGACCCCCTCCACTTCCCGGAGTACCGCCACAAGCTGGAGGACAGCCGCAAGAAGACCGGGATGACCGAGGCCATCATGACCGGCACGTGCGCCATCGAGCGCCAGCCGGTGGGCATCGGCTTGATGGACCTGTCGTTTGTGGGTGGCAGCATGGGCTGGGTCGTCGGCGAGCGCGTGGCCCGGCTGTTCGAGCGCTCGACCCAGGAGGGGATGCCGGTCGTCATCTTCTGTGCCAGCGGCGGCGCCCGGATGCAGGAGAGCCTGGTGTCGCTGATGCAGATGGCCAAGACCAGCGGCGCGGCCGGTCGCCTGGCTGACGCCGGGCTGCCGTACATCAGCGTCCTGACCCACCCGACCTACGGCGGCGTGACCGCCAGCTATGCCTTCCTGGGTGATGTCATCCTGGCCGAGCCCGCCGCGGCCGTGGGTTTCGCCGGCCCGCGCGTGATCGAGGTCACCAACCTGAAGATGGCCGACGGCGTGCAGACCGTCGAGTTCCAGTACGACCACGGCATGGTGGACATGATCGTCCCGCGCAAGGAGATGCGGGAGACGCTGGGGCGCATCCTGCGGTGGGCCATGGCGGGCTGACACCGGCCCCCAGCAACGCGCGTGGTGCCAGTGACACGAGCAGGCGATGTGGAGTCAGTAGGGCGGGCGGTCTCGCCCGCCCCACCGGAAGCGCGCGGGCAAGGCCGCCCGCGCTACTGGCCCTGAGGCAGGACAGAGACACCACCCTAGTCCATGACGTGAGGAACGCCATGAAGAGCAAGCCTGAGCTGGAGACCCGGCTCGCCCAGATAGACGAACGCCTCGTCGAGATGCGCAGGTCCCCCGACTCCAGCGCTCCCCACCTCGAGGAGTTGGGACGCCTGCAGGAGGAGGCCGACGCCGTCGCTCGCGAGCTGTTTGCCGACTTGGAGCCGTGGGATCACATCGGCATCGCCCGGCACGACCGCCGCCCCTACTCGCTGGACTACATCGAGTTGCTGTTCACCGACTTCGTCGAGCTCCATGGGGATCGCCGGCACGGCGATGACGGCGCGATCGTGGCCGGCCTGGCGAACTTCAACGGCGAGCCGGTGGCGATCATCGGCCAGCAGAAGGGCCGCACGGCCACCGAGCGCAAGCAGCGCAACTTCGGCATGGCCCGCCCCGAGGGCTACCGTAAGGCCATGCGCATCATGCAACTGGCGGCCAAGCGGCGCCGGCCGATCATCACCTTCGTGGACACCCCGGGCGCCGACTGCCTGGAGGACTCCGAGAGCCGCGGCATCTCCGAGGCCATCGCCGCCAACCAGCGCGACATGTTCTCCCTGCCGGTGCCGATCATCACCGCGATCCTGGGCGAGGGCGGTAGCGGCGGAGCCATCGGCCTGGGCGTGGCCGACCGGGTGCTCATGCTGGAGTACGCGTACTACTCGGTCATCGCGCCCGAGTCGTGCGCGGCGATCCTGTGGCGCAGCGCCGAGAAACGCAAGGAAGCGGCCGCGGCGCTGAAGCTGACCTCGAAGGACGCCCTGGAGCTGGGGATCGTGGATGAGGTCGTGCCTGAGCCGGCGGGCGGGGCGCATCGCGACCCGGTCGCGGCGGCCACGGCCCTGCGCACCAGCCTGGAGCAGAACCTGGCGTACCTGAAGCAGTACCCGGCGGAGCAGCTCATGGCGTCGCGCTACGAGAAGTTCCGCTGGATGGGCGGACCGGAGGAGGCGCGGCGGGGGAGGTAGCGGCAGGGGTTGGGGCACGGTGGCGAACGCCTGAACACGACTGGCCGAAGCGGTTCGTGAGCACGCCAGCACCCAGACATGCCCTATTGCCAGGGAGGGATGGCCATGCCGGAGAACTACGAGGATGCTCTTGCAGAGCTGACGGGGGGAAGGCCCTTTGTCTTCGTCATCATGGGCTACGGGGATCGCCAGCTTCTATACGAGCGCGTCGCGGCAGTCGTCAGAGACGAGTTTGGCATCGAGTGCCTGCGCGCCGACGAGATCAAGAACGCCGGGTACGACCTGCTGTCGAAGATCCACTGGCTGATCGAGCACGCGGAGGCTGTCGTTGCCGAGATCTCTGTGACTAGCCAGAACGTGTTCTACGAGGTCGGTTACGCGGTCGCCTCCAACAAGTCCCCCCTGCTATTGGTCGAGAAGTCCAAGGCCAAGAAGATCCCCACCGACCTCAAAGGACTGGAGAAGATCGAGTACGCCTTGGACCAGGCCGGTACCGCGCGGCTCGAGCAGGAACTTGTAGCCCATCTGCGGCCCCGAGTGAAGGTCGGTGTGAACCTGCTCCGCGACATGCTGTTGGCCGAGAAGCGAGACAACAACTACATCCTCTCCAGCCCCAAGTACCCCGGGCCCGAGTGCCGCATCTGGGGGCAGGTCTATGATACCCAGACGTTCGGCGATTACCTCGCGATCCTTGGTCTGGTGTCTGCGTTCGGCTCAATGCTGGGACCGGGCAGAGGGGTGGAACTCATCTCCGCTCAGCATAGCCCGCCCGACGCGCAGGACCGCCCCTGGAACCTCTACCTGATTGGCTCGCGCAAGGTCAATCCCCTGACCGAGTCAGTGCTCAGCGAGTTGCAGAAGGGCTCCGGTCACTGGTGGTGCTTCGACCCGCTCCCGGGGGAGGAAGAGAAGGGCGACTGGCCCTCGGCGCTGTACGAGTGTGAGGGCGGTGAACGACTGTGCCGCATGGGAGTGCACTGGCAGCTGGATGAGGCGGCTTCGGGCAACCGGATACCAGTCGAAGGCCGCGGGCGCCAGAGAGCGGTTGTCTGGAAGGAAGACTACGGCCTCATCCTCCGCGGGCCCCACCCCAACCCCGCCAATGGGGGCCGGCTGGTGCTGTTCATGGCTGGTGCGCACAGCCTTGGGACGGGCGCGGCCGGCATCGCCACGACCAACCCGGAGAAGATCAAGCAGATCCGCGACATGCTGCCGCCGGGCACGCTGGAGAACAAGCAGAGCAAGTTCTGGGTGTTGGTGAAGGGCGTCGCCAACGAAGAGTACCGCCTCGACCCCGAGGGCGTCTTCATCGAGCGTGTCGGCATCATCGGCTGAACACGCGCGAACGTGCCGGGGCCTCGGCCGCAGGGCCATCATCAGATCTCCGCGCTGCTCGCGTGCGACTCCGTCGCCTCGCGCGACCTCAGGGCATCGCCGTGAGACATCGCGTCCAGGATCCCCCTGACCTCGAACGCCATCGGCACCAGCAGCAGCGGGAGGTAGTAGTGGTGGGAGAAGGGGGCGAAGAGGAGGGCCGCCGCCGCCACCCATGAGGCCTGGATCTGCGGGGGGCGCCGCCGCATGAGCCACGCCACCAGCCCCGGGAAGACGAGGAACATCCCCATCAGGAACACCCGCCCCCAGGAGGGCAGGGCCGTGTAGCCTGCCAGGCGCAGCGGCAGCAGGCCCAGGGAGGTGTTCATGTTGCCGAAGATCAGCCCGTACATCGTGTTCTGCGAGTAGCGCATCCACTGCCCGTAGCTGTCCACCCCACAGACCAGCGCCCCCAGCGCCCCCCCGATGAGCAGCGCCCCGGCTGCCGTCGGGATGAGGCGACGCGGCTGTCGCCAGGCCATGACCGCCAGCGGCCACGCCGCGAAGGGCTTCACCAGCAGCGATACCCCCAGTAGCACGCCGGGCGCCACCCCCGCCATCGCCAGCGCGAACAGTAGTTGCAGCAACTCCTCGATCTGGCCCGACATGACGCTGAAGTATACCCCGGGCGTCATCATGGCCACAAAGCCCGCCCCGAGCACGCCCCGCCACGTCACGCGGCCGTTCACGATCCACGCCAGCGTCGCCGCAATGCCCCAGAAGCACGCGAAGGCTAGCACGAAGAACACGCGCACAATGCTCTCGGTGGGCAGCGCCCCCAGAGGCCCCAGCAGGGCCGCGAAGAAGGGCGAGTACAGGAACGGCATGGGCTGGCCGTCGGGAGCCTGGACGTCGCCGGTTGGCGTCAGCGGATAGACGCCCTCGTGACGCCACACGTTCTGTGCCGCGCGCGCGTAGACGTGGGCATCCACCATCACGAACCAGCCGCTGAGGCACTTGGGGAGCATGAAGCCGAGGTTGAGCAGCAGGTAGCCGATGAGGATGCCGGTCACGAGTGGGGAGCCGACCAGCGGGAGTACGTGGCCCAGGAGGCGCTCGGCCTGAACGGAGCGGGGGAGGCCAGTACTCGTAGGCTGGTCGCTAATCGTTCGCCCTCGTGTCTGCAGATCGCGTGTGGTGAGCGCCGTCCCCCCTTCCCCGCCTCGGCCGGTCAGGCCGGCACGCCGATGGCGGCGAGGTAGACGGCGATCTCGCGCTGGCCGTCCAGGCCCAGCAGGCTGTTGACCTCGTCATCGAAGAACGCGCCGATGTTGACGCTGGCCAGCCCCAGTGCGACCGCCGCGAGCTGCGCCTGGCCGCCCATGTGCCCGGCGTCCATGTAGATGTAGCGATAGGCGCGGTCGCCGTACTTCCAGGCGCAGCGGTCCACGACCGCCCCGAAGGCCAGCACGACCGGTGCTTCGGCGCACGCGGTCTGGCCCAGGCACGCCTGGGCCAGCGGCTCAGAGAAGTCGCCCTGCGCGAGCTGCGCCAGCGTGTGGTTCCGCACCTGGTAGTGCCAGATGCCCTGGTCGCACCCCTCGACGCGGTGGGCGAAGACGTAGGTCTCATTGGGGTAGAGCGCGCCGGCCGAGGCGGAGGCGCGCAGGCCGTTGGGCCCGTTCTGGGAGGTGAGGCCCTGGATCGCCCAGAGCAACTGCGACAGGCGCGACAGCGGCAAGGTCTCGGGGGCGAAGTGACGCCACGAGCGCCGCTGGCCGATGGCCTCGAACAGCGGCATGCCGTCAACAGTCTGCGGCGCCGGCAGCTCCAGCGTCGCCAGCGGCTCCTCGTACTCCTTGAGGCGGGGCACTTCCCGGGCCCACGTGGTCAGGTTGCCCATCTCGGTGCGGGCGTACTTGGTGACGTCGTGGTACTGCGGTCCGATGCCGGGTTGGCGCATGGGCGGAGCCACCTTCCGTGAGGGGGTCTGTCCCCGCCGCGGACCGACGGTCCGCAGAGGGGGCTGACCCCGTTGCTGTCCCTGCCGGGGACAGACCCCTGCGGCCCGACTGCGTCGGCCCTGCGGGGTCAGTCCCCTATGTCGCTACGCGCACTGACTGTAGCCACACCCGTGGCACTTCAGGCAGCCCTCTTCGTGGGCCAGCGGGCCGCCGCATTCGGGGCAGGCGCCGACGTGGCCGAAGCTGGTGCCGTTGAAGTTCATCGTCATCTGCTTGTCCTGCGGCATGACCAGACGCTCGACGGCCTGGGCGAAGGCGTCGGCGCACGACAGGATCTTGCCGCCGCCCTGTTCCCAGGCGGGCATGTGGCAACTGATGCCCTTGAGCTGCTTGATGATGTGCTCGGACTTGATGCCCGAGCGGAAGGCTAGCGAGATCAGCCGGGCCAGGGCCTCGGTCTGCGACGAGGCGCACCCGCCCGCCTTGCCCATGTTACCGAAGACCTCGAAGGGCCCGTGGTCGTCGCTGTTGATGGTGATGTACAGGCGGCCGCAGCCGGTGGTCATGGCCCGCGTCACGCCGGTGACCTCGGTCGGGCGGGACCGGGGCTCCATCGCCGCCGGCTCCACGTCCTTCTGCTCGTAGCTCTTGCCGGTGGTCAGCACCTGGTTCTCGCGGCAGCCGTCGCGGTAGATCGTGACGCCCTTGCAGCCCAGGTCGTAAGCCAGGCTATAGACCCACGCGACCTCCTCCACAGTCGCCTCGTTGGGGAAGTTCACCGTCTTGCTGACGGCATTATCCGTCGAGCGCTGGAAGGCGGCCTGGATGCGCACGTGCCATTCGGGCGTAACATCGTGGGCGGTGACGAAGATGCGCTTGAGGTCATGCGGGAGGGACGCGATCTCGTGGATGCTGCCGGCGGCGGCGATCTCCTGCATCAGCTCGGGCGTGTAGCAGCCGCGCTCGCGGACCACCTGCTCAAACAGCGGGTTGACCTCCACCAGTTGCGTGCCGTCCATGACCGTGCGGGTGAAGGCCACGGCGAAGAGCGGCTCGATGCCGCTGGAGGCCCCGGCGATGATGCTGATCGTGCCGGTGGGCGCGATGGTGGTGATCGTGGCGTTGCGCAGGCGGAGGGGCTCGTCGGGCCGGTCGTAGACGCTGCCCTCCCAGTTGGGGAAGACGCCCCGCTCCTCGGCCAGCACCAGCGACGCCTTGCGCCCCTCGGCCTCGATGAAGGACATGACGGTCTCGGCCACGCCCACGGCTTCCTGGGAGTTGTAGGGGATGCCCATCTGAATGAGCAGGTCGGCGAAGCCCATCACGCCCAGGCCGATCTTGCGGTTCCCGCGCGTCATCTGCCCGATCTCGGGCAGCGGGAACTGGTTCATGTCAATGACATTGTCCAGGAAGCGCACGGCGCCATGGATGGTGGCGGCGAGCAGGTCCCAGTCCAGCTCGGCCTCCAGCAGCGGGCCCTTGGTCATGCGGGCGAGGTTGATGGAGCCGAGATTGCAGCTTTCGTACGGGAGCAGCGGCTGCTCGCCGCAGGGGTTGGTGCTCTCGATCTCGCCCAGGTTCGGCGTGGGGTTGTCGGCGTTGAGGCGGTCGAGGAAGATGACGCCGGGGTCGCCGCCTTCCCAGGCCAGTTGCACGATGCGGTCGAAGACCTCCCGGGCGTTCAGCTTCCCGGTGACCTGTCGGTTGCGCGGATTGACGAGGTCATACTCCCGGTCCTCGCGCACCGCGTGCATGAAGTCCTCGGTGGCGCCGACAGACAGGTTGAAGTTCTGCAGCTTGCTCTTGTCGCGCTTGGCCTCGATGAAGGCGACGATGTCAGGGTGGTCAATGCGCAGGATGGCCATGTTGGCGCCGCGGCGCGTGCCGCCCTGCTTGATGGCCTCGGTCGCCGAGTCGAACACGTTCATGAAGGAGACGGGGCCGCTGGACACGCCCTGGGTCGAGCTGACGACATCCTCGGCGGGCCGCAGCCGCGAGAACGAGAACCCCGTGCCCCCCCCGCTCTTGTGGATCAGCGCGGTGTTCTTGACGGCCTCGAAGATGCTCTCCATCGAGTCCTCGATGGGCAGCACGAAGCACGCGGAGAGCTGCTGGAACTCCCGTCCGGCGTTCATCAGCGTCGGGGAGTTGGGCATGAAGCGCAGGCTGGTCATCAGGTCGTGGAACTGCTGGGCGCGTTCCTCCACCTGCGCGGGCGTGGCGCCATAGCGGGCATCGGCCGAGGCGATGTTCTCCGCCACGCGGCGGAACATGTCGTCCGGTTGCTCGATGGGTTGCCCTTGCTCGTCCTTCTTCAGATACCGCCGCTGCAAGACTTTGAGTGCGTTGTCGGTGAGTTCGATCTCTCTGGCCGGAAGCGGCATCGCCTGGCTCCTTGGTGTGTGGTCAGGTCTACGGCGTCGTAGCGGCGCGGCCCATGGCGCGCCCTACTTGCGGCCCTTGCGGCGCGGCTTGGGCTTCTCTGCTTCCTCCGTGTCGTCACTCTCGGCCTCGGGCTCCTCCGCCATCTCCTCTGCCTCGTCGCCGAGGTCCTCCGTCTCCTCGACGTAGTCCTTCTCGTCCCCTATCTCGTCGGTCTCGTCGCCCTCCACAGTCTCCACGTCTTCGGCCGGGCTCTCCTGCGCGGTCTTGACGACCTTGGCGATGGCCCGCACCACCGTGCCCTCGTCGGGCGTGACGACCTTGACGCCCTGGGCGTTGCGGCCGGTGCGGCGGATGCCCTTGACCGGCACGCGGATCAGCACGCCGCCCGAGGAGATGCACATCACTTCGTCGTCATTGTCCACCACACAGACGCCTACGACCGAGCCGTTGCGACTGGTGATCTTCAGGGTCATCACGCCCTGGGTGGCGCGGCCCTGGCAGCGGTACTCCGCCAGCGCCGTGCGCTTGCCCAGCCCGCGCTCGGCCACGACCAACAGGTCCCGCTCCTCGTCATGCCGGATGGACTCGGTGCAGACCAGCTCGTCGTTCTTCTGGAGCTTGATGGCCTTCACGCCGGCGGCGGAGCGTCCCATGGGTCGCACGCACTTCTCCGAGAAGCGCAGGGCCTTGCCCATCTTGGTGGCCAGGATGATGTCCCGCGTCCCGTCGGTCCACAGCACCCACTCCAACCGGTCGTTCGGGTGGATGGTGATGGCGATGAGGCCCTTGGCCTTCAGGTTGGTGTCGTACTGCTTGAGCGCGGTCTTCTTGATGGTGCCCAGGCGCGTGACCATGACGAGATAGCCGCCCTGGTCGAAGCTGCGCACCGGCACCCACGCCGTCACCTGCTCTCCCCCTTCCAGCGGCACGAGGTTGATGATCGGCGTGCCGCGAGCGGTGCGGCTGGCCATCGGCACCTGGTAGGCCCGCAGCCGGTACACGCGGCCCTGGTTGGTGAAGACCAGGATGAGGTGGTGCGTCGTGGCGACGAAGATGTCGCGGACGCTGTCCTCCTCCTTCTTCGACAGGGCCACGACACCCCGCCCGCCCCGGTTCTGCAGCCGGTACGTGTCCAGCGGCATGCGCTTGATGTACCCGTCGCGGGTGATGGTGATTGCCATGTCCTCGCGGGCGATGAGGTCCTCGGTGTTGATGTCCTCGGCCTCATCCGCGATGATCTTGGTCCGGCGATCGTCGCCGAGCTCCTTGGCCAGCGCCCGCAGCTCGTCCTTGATGACCTCGTACTTCCGCTCCTCGGAGGCGAGGATCGCTTCGTACTCGGCGATGCTGTCAGCCAGTTCGCCGGCTTCCTTCTCCAGGTCAATGCGCGACAGGCGGGTGAGCTGGCCCAGTTGCATGGACAGGATCGCTTCCGCCTGCAACTCGCTGAACTCGAAGGTGTCCATCAGGGCCTGGCGGGCCGCGGCGCGGTTGTCGCTCTGGCGCACGATGGCGATGACTTCGTCAATGACGTTGATGGCCTTGAGCAAGCCGGCCACGATGTGCTCGCGCGCCCGGGCCTTGGCCAGCAGGAACTGCGTGCGCCGCGTGACGACAGCCAGGCGGTGCTGCAGATAGGTCTGCATCAGCTCCTTCATCGAGCACAGCTTCGGCACCAGCGCGTCGCCCTTGGACACCAGCGCCATCATGTTCGCGCTGAAGTTGGTGCGCAGCGCCGTGCGCTTGTAGAGCTGGTTGAGCACGACGTTGGCGTTGGCCTCGCGCTTGAGTTCGATGACCACGCGCATGCCCCGGCGGTCCGACTCGTCGCGCAGGTCGCTGATCCCCTCGAGCTTCTTGCTCTCCACGAGCTTGGCGATCTGCTGGATGAGCGCCGACTTGCCCACCTGGTAGGGCAGCTCGGTGACGATGATGGCATAGCGGCTGCGGTCCAGCGGCTCGATGACCGCCCGGGCCTGCATGACGACGGAGCCGCGGCCGGTGGCGAAGTACTCGCGGATGCCCTTGGTGCCCAGGATCAGCCCGGCGGTGGGGAAGTCGGGCCCGTGGATGTAGCGCATGAGCCCGCGGGCGTCCAGCTCCGGGTTCTCGATCAGCGCGATCAGCCCGTCCACCACCTCATTGAGGTTGTGGGGCGGGATCTCGGTCGCATAGGCCACGGCAATCCCCGAGGCGCCGTTGCACAGCAGGTTGGGGAACTTGCCCGGCAGGACCTGGGCCTCGTCCTTGCTCTCGTTGTAGTTCGGCTGCCAGTCCACCGTGTCCATGTCCAGGTCGGCCAGCAGCGCCATGGCGACGCGCGACAGCCGCGCCTCGGTGTAACGCGGGGCGCCGGCGGGGTCGCCGTCCACCGAGCCGAAGTTCCCCTGCGGGTCCACCTCCGGGTAGCGCGCGTTGAAGTCCTGCCCCATGCGCACGAGCGTGTCGTAGATGGACAGGTCACCATGCGGGTGGTACGTCTTCATCGTCTCACCGACGATGGCAGCGCACTTGGTATGGGCGCGGTCGGGATACAGGCTCTCGTCGTTCATCGCCTGCAGGATGCGCCGCTGCGAGGGCTTCAGGCCGTCGCGGACATCCGGCAACGCGCGTGCCATGATGACGCTCATGGCGTAGCGCGTATAGGAGTCCGTCATCTCCTCGCCAAGTTCAATCGGCTCGATGGCCCCGGGTTGGTATTGGTCTGCCATGGTGATCCTTCGGAATGGCGAAGTGTGAAGGCAGGATGATGAAGGATGAAGCACGGCGCAACGTGACTGGCGCCCGACTCATCGTTCAGCCTTCACACTTCATCCTTAGTCGCTACAACTCCATTGTCACCGTCGGCACGCAGTACAGCCGCGCCGGCCCCCACGTGTTCGTCACCTTCACGGCCAGCGCGTTGCGGCCGTGGTGCAGCTTGTCGGTCAGGTCCGTCTCGAACGGCACGTACGACTGCTCCGGCCGCTTCTGCACCGCGAGCAGCTTGCCGTTCACGTACAGTTCGTAGCTGTCATCGCCCAGGACCGTGAGGCTCCCGGCGACGGGCAGGCCGTCCACCGCCAGCACCTTGCGGAAGTACGCCGTCGCGAAGTCGCCGATGTCGGTAGGTGTGGTGACACAGGCGTAGCTCTGGTCCTCGACGACGATGTCCGGCGCGCGGTCCGCCACGGCCGCCGCCCACCGGCGGTCATCGAAGCCCGAGGCCGTCCACAGCCGGCCGGGCTTCCGGGCGCAGCGCCAACCGGTCCTGTCGCCCCACGTCTGCGTGATCTCCCCCACCACCAGCAGCCCGTAGCCCCAGGGGGCGATGTCGGTGGCCTCGACGCCGATCACATTGGCCCCCGGATGCAGGACCGCGGCGACATCAAAGCGCCGGGTCTGGCCGGCGCGCTTCTCCTCGCCGATCAGTTGCCCGTTGACGAACAGCCTGAACTGGTCGTCGGCGCATACCTTGAGCATCGCCGCGGTGGGCTTGTTGTCCAGCGTCAGCGTCCGGCGGAAGTACACCGGGTGCATCCGGTTGGCCCCGGCGGGGTGCCACATGAAGCGGTGGCGGGCCTGCTGCGCGGGCGTCATCCACGAGGGGTAGCCTGCCGGGATGTCATACGTCACGTGCACCCAGCCCCGCGCGTCATAGCCCGGCGCGCTCCAGCCCTCCGCCGCGGAGGTGGAGCACAGCCAGCGCTGGGCCAGCTCGCGGGGCATGGGAACGAAGGTCTGGGCACAGGCGGCGGTTGTGAGCAGTACGATGACCGGGCTGATGAAGGCTCGTTGCCACATGAGAGGTCACGTCCGGTTCCCGTCCTGGGCCGGCGAGACGCCGGCACTGATCAGTACAGAGGGGCCTCGGCCGGCGGGACGCCGGCACTGCTCGGTCAGGACGGCCCTTGGCCGGCGAGACGCCGGCACTGGTCGGGAGGAGGGTCCTGGGCCGGCGGGACGCCGGCACTCGTCGGTACGAACGGCCCTGATCCCTGACCCCTGGTCCCTGCCTTACGCCCACAGGTCCAGATCAGCCGTGTTCTTGGCGTGCTCGACCAGGAAGTCGCGCCGGGTCGGGACGTTGTTGCCCAGCAGGATCGTGATGATCCGGTCGGCTTCCTGCGCGGCCTCCAGCGTCACCTGCAGCAGCACGCGCTTCTCCGGCGCCATCGTGGTGTCCGCCAGGTCCTCGGAGTCCATCTCCGACAGACCCTTGAACCGAGACACGACGGTCTTGCGGTTGCCCAGGCGCTTCTGGAGGCCGGCGAGTTCATCGTCGTTGAGGGCGTAGTGGGTGTCACTCCCGGTCTTCACGCGATACAGCGGCGGCTGGGCGATGTAGACATAGCCGTCGCGCAGCAGCGGCTGCATGTAGCGGAAGAAGAACGTCAGGAGCAGCGAGCGGATGTGGCACCCGTCCACGTCCGCATCAGCCATGATGATGATCTTGTGGTAGCGCAGCTTGTCCAGGTCGAAGCTGCTGGAGGCTTCGGACGCTTCGTCGTGGTCGTGCCCGTTCCCATTGCCGTTTCCGTTGCCGTTGCCACCGTTCATGTGAATGCCGGTGCCCAGGGCGGTGATGAGGCACTGGATCTCCTCGTTGTCGAGCACCCGATCCAGGCGCGCCTTTTCGACGTTGAGGCCCACGCCGCGCAGGGGCAGGATCGCCTGGTACTTGCTGTCGCGCGCCTGCTTGGCGTTGCCGCCGGCGGACACACCCTCCACGAGGAACAGCTCGCTCTCGTTCGCGTTACGGCTGGAGCAGTCCGCCAGCCGTCCGGGCATGCCGCCGCTGGACAGCGCCGTCTTGCGGGTCGCCTCGGCCGCCTTGCGAGCGGCATCGCGGGCGCGGGCCGCTGTCTCGGACTTGCTGACAATTCGCTTGGCCACCCGCGGGTTCTCAGCCAGGAACTCGCTGAGGCCCTCGCCCACGATCGAGTTGACCAGCCCCTCCACCTCGCTGTTGCCCAGCTTGGTCTTTGTCTGGCCCTCGAACTGCGGGTCGAGCAGCTTGAGGTTGATGACCGCCGTCATCCCCTCGCGGACCTCGTCGCCGCTGAAGTTCCGTTCCTTCTCCTTGCGCAGGCCGTTGCTGAAGGCGTAGGTGTTGATGACGCGCGTTACGGCGGTCTTGAAGCCGGAGAGGTGGGTGCCACCCTCGATGGTATGGATGGCGTTCACATAGGAAACGATGTTCTCATGGATGCCATCGTTGTACTGGATGGCAATCTCGACATCCACGTCCTCGCGGCTGCGCTGGAAGTAGATGGGCCTGTGCAGGATCTCCTTGCCGTCATTGAGCTTCTCGGCGTAGGCGCGGACGCCGCCCTTCTCGTGGTAGACCTCCTTGCGCTCCCGGCCGGGGCGCTCGTCTTCGTAGACGATCTTCACCCCGGCAGACAGGTACGCCAGCTCGCGTAGGCGCGTGGCGACGGCATCCCACTCGAACTCGTAGGCGCCGAAGATCTCCGGATCGGGCTTGAAGCGCGTGGTGGTGCCGGTGCCCTTGGCGTTGCCGATGACCTGCAGCGATGCCTCGGGCTTGCCGCGCTGGTAGCGCTGGAAGTGCCGCTTGCCCTTCTGGGAGACCTCGACCTCGAGCCACTCCGACAGGGCATTGGTGCACGACACGCCCACACCGTGCAGACCACCGGACACCTTGTACGCGCCGCTGTCGAACTTCCCGCCCGCATGGAGGGTAGTCATCACGACCTCGACGGCCGGCCGCTTCTCGGTGGGGTGCTTGTCTACGGGGATGCCGCGGCCGTTGTCTATGACCTCGGCGACGTTGCCCGGCTTGAGGGTGACGTAGATGGTGTCGCAGACGCCGGCGAACACCTCGTCAATGCTATTGTCAATGACCTCGAAGAGAATGTGGTGCAGGCCCCGGCTGCCGGTGGATCCCACGTACATCGCAGGCCGGTGACGGACGCCCTCCAGGCCCTTGAGGACCGTGATCTTCGAGGCATTGTAATCCTGCGACATGGCGACTCCTTCTTGCGGCGCGACCGCGGCTACCGGGCATGTCGGGAAGGCCAGAGTAGCCTTCAGCCCACAACCACACTGGTGGCTCAAGGCCAGCACAACGCCCCGCTACACCCGTTGGGCACGAGCCTGAAGATCCCTGTCGGTGGGGTGATTGAGGGAACTGTGCTATGACTATCGAGAGCGTATGACCTACCCCGGAACGGGCTCTCGACGGACTGCCGACGGCAGGGGCATGACAGCGCGAATCTAGTCTGTTCAGTATACTAGAACGACCCCCCAAAAGTCAAGTTTTGCGCCCGTCTGAGAGACTGCGAATCACGCCGTTTCTGTATATGTTCGATAGGTCATAGTTATACAGTTTTGCGCCGGCATGAACGGCCGGGGAGGTCATGGAGAAAGCGGAGCGAATGTCCCTGCAGACGACCCACTCAACCTGCCGGAAAAGAGGCTCCTCCCATGCCCAAGAAGACCCTGAAGATCGCCATGATCGGCTGCGGTGGTAACGCCCGCGGACACATGAGTCGCCTGCTCAAGATTGACGGCGTGAAGATCGTCGGGCTGTGCGATACGGCCGAGGCTGCCACCCAGGCGGCCCAGGCTCTCGACGCCTCCATCGCCCAGGCTCCGGTGTTCACGGACTACAAGAAGATGCTCAAGGCCGTGGCGTGCGACGCCGTCGAGATCTCGACCCCCCACACCCAGCACTTCGATCAGATCATGGCCGCTCTCAACGCCGGCAGGCACGTGCTGTGCGAGAAGCCGATGGTGTGCAGCGTGGCCCATGCCAAGAAGGTCATCGCCAAGGCCAAGAAGACCGGCCTCACGGTGGGCGTGTCGTACCAGCGGCACACGCTGCCGCCGTACCGCTACTGCCGCAAGCTCATCGCCGAGGGCGCGATCGGCAAGGTCAACTTCATCAGCGCTCTGCAATCACAGAACTGGTACCGCGGGCGCATGGCGCGGCGCGACTGGCGCGGCCAGATGGCGCTCTCCGGCGGCGGGCAACTCAACGACTCGGGCAGCCACCTGCTGGATATCCTGCTGTGGATGACCAACCTGCAGCCGGCCGAGGTCTTCGCCTACCAGGACAAGCTGGAGGCTGAGGTTGACATCCTCACGGGCATGAGCGTAAGGTTCGATGGCGGTGCCATCTGCAACATCTCGGTGGTCGGCCACGCCGTCAACTTCATGGAGGACATCACGATCTGGGGCGAGGACGCCACGCTGGCGATCCGCGGCAACGAGATCTGGCGCTGGTCGGATGAGACGCGCGTCGTCGTGCCCGAGAGCGAACTCGAGCCGGCCTCGGACCCGGACTCCAACTTCATCGCCGCCCTGCGCGGCAAGGGCGCCGTCCAGGCCACACCGCAGGACTTCCTGAAGGTCATCCAGCTCTCGGAGGCGGCCTGGGCGTCGGCCGACAGCGGCCAGCCTGCGCCCGTGACGCGGTAACCGTACGGGACGCCGTGTGGGAGCGGTCACCGACCGCGAACTGCCCGTACCGGACGAGACGTGGGAGCGGTCACCGACCGCGAACTGCCGGTGGCCGCTCCTGCACATGCCCCTCGCCAAAGGACCGACAGCGTACCATCGCCATGCTCGCCAAACTCGCCCGCGTCATCCTGGCTTTCACCACCTTCCCGCTCGTCGGCGCCTATGGGCTGCGCTGGGTGGGCAGCTTCGTCAGTCAGATCATTGGCGCCACCGGCGTGGTGGCCCACCCCGCTCTGGCCCTGGACATCGTCGGCGGCCTCGTAGGCCTGCTGCTGGGGCTGATTCTGGCCGTGCAGATCGTCGGCTGCTGCGTCCAGCCTGAGACATCCCCCGTCCGCCCCGTCGGCGACACTATTCTCATTATCCTGGGCCTGACGCTGGTCTTGGATGTGGCGCTGGCCAAGGCGTTCGGGGGGATGGAGTGGCTGCGTTGGCTGCCGGCGGGCAGCCTGGTGGTCTGGGCCGGGGCCGCGGCCGCCACCGCCAGCCTGCACCGCCTGCGCCGCAGCCGTCGCATGGCGTCCCCGGGGGACGACATGCCTCCGCCCTATCCCCCACCGCTGCCCCCGTCCGAGCCATATCCCCGACCCTAAAGTGCCCCGACCGGGGCACTCCGTCTTGTCACGAGCCGGGAAATCCGCTAATATGCCAGCAACGACGGGCGGTGACACCGCCCGTTGGCCTGTAGCACCCGGCCACGGCTCGTGGCCTTCGGCTCCAAACGGGACACCCGCATGACGACCCTTCGCGTCGCCATCATCTCCGGTTCCAGGCGTTCCCCGCATCGCGGGAGGGTTGATGCTGGCCCCATCCCTACCCGCGCCGTGGCTGAATAGCTGTCGCATCGGCCACGGCCTCAGTGTAACCGCCCTGTCGTACCCGAAGTCTCAGCAAGAGGATGGTGATCCCATGCCCCGGATAGAGTTCATTGATGTCACTAACCGCGACGGCGAGCAGACTGCCCGCATCGCTTTGTCCAAGCTGCAGAAGACGGTCATCAACTGGCTGCTCGATGACATGGGCGTGTACCAGAGCGAGATGGGCTTCCCGCTCAGCCCCCACGAGCGCAACTACATCAACGCCAATGTCGCGCTGACCCGCGAGAACGGTGAGATGGGCCCGCTGCTGAAGCACATCCAGCTCAGCGGCTGGTCCCGCGCCGTCGCCGCCGACGTCCAGAAGGCGCAGCAGCAGACAGACATCGAGCATTTCAACCTGTCCATCTCCACTTCCGAGCAGATGCTGCAGTGGAAGTTCCGCGGCAAGTTCTCGCGTGAGGACATCATCAAGATGATGGTGGACGCCGTGGCGGCGGCCAAGGCCGGCGGCGCCAAGACGGCCGGCGTCAACGCCGAGGACGCTTCCCGCACCGATGTCGGCTTCCTGATTGACTTCGCCAGCGCCGGCAAGGAGGCCGGGGCCGACCGCTTCCGCTACTGCGACACGCTCGGCCACGACGACCCCACCTCCATCGCCGAGCGGATCGGCACCATCGCGAGGGAGACGCAGATCCCGATCGAGTTGCACTGCCACAACGACCTGGGCCTGGCGGTGGCCAACTCCTGCGCCGGCGCCGTGGCCGCCTGCGAGCAGGGCGTGGACGCCTTCATCAACACCACAATCAACGGGGTGGGCGAGCGCGCCGGCAATGCCGACCTGGTCTCCTGCGTGCTGGCGCTGCGCTACGCGGCCAATTGGCGCAACTGCGGCTACGACCCCGGCACCATTGACCTGACCAAGGCCTGGCGCATCGCCAACTACGTGGCCGACGCGTTCGGTCTGCCCATTCCGATCAACCAGCCGGGCGTGGGCTCCAATGCCTTCGCCCATGAGTCCGGCATCCACGCCGACGGCGCCCTCAAGGACCGGCACAACTACGAGCTGTATGACTACGAGAGCCTCGGCCGGGGCGAGAAGATCGAGATACCCACCGGCCGCGTCATCACCACCGGCGCGCACGGCGGGGCCTCCGGCCTCGAGTACGTCTACGCCCAGATGGACCTGGGCTTCCGCGACGAAGAGCACAAGCGCGAGACGCTCTACCTGTGCCAACTGGCCAACCTGCACAACCAGGCGCCGCTGAGCCGCGAGGAGCTCTGGCTGATCTACCACTACCCGCAGGTGTGCAAGCAGTTGTTCACAGTGACGGCGTAGACGGGGATTCGGGATTCGGCAACGACCTACCGGACGGGCCCGGCAGCGATGCCGGGCCCTGTTGCGTTCTGCGCAGGCCGTGGGAGGCGCATCGTGTGCGCCGGGCCCCGCGGCACTCGGTACATGCCAGCCGGTGCGGGGCAGGATCAGTAGTGCGGGCTTCCAGCCCGCGACAGGCCGTGGCCGCCTCACCTGCGCGCGTGGGGACACGCGCGCCCACGCGCCATCCCCTCATCCCCTCATCCCCTCACCCCCCATCCCCCTACTCCTTCACCCCCACCAAGTCCACCATGTACAGGCCCTGCTGTTGGTATAGCACCAGGTGTTTGCCGTCGGCGGTCAGGGCCGGGGGCATGGGCATGGTCGTGCGGAAGGGGAGCGCCCGGCCGGGACCGTCCTCGGCCAGCGCCTGCGCCACTAGCGACCAACTGGGCGGCTGGCCATTGCGGCGGTAGTACAGCAGTGTGCTGCCGTCGGCGCTGACGGCCAGGTAGTACAGGCTCTGGGTCGAGTGTACCAGGATGCGGTCCTGCCTGCGGTCGCGGGGGTCTACCAGGACCACCTGGTACTCACGCGTCGGCACGTGCCAGCGATGTAGCAGGAGCTTGGGGAGAGAGCCATCGGCGGGCATCGCCTGGCCCGGCAGTGCCAGGCAGCCGGAGAACGATTCGTCCCGCTCCGGCATGAGCGCCACCTGCGGCTCCGCCGGGGTGGCGCTCGCAGCGATCGGCAGGCGCAGCAGTGGCCGGCCCTTGCCCGCGATGTAGCCATCGAACACGATGGACTGGCTGTCGGGCAGCCAGCAGGGAGCGCCGATGTACCGGCCCTCGTACAGCTTCCGCGCCTCGTGGTCGGTCTGGCCGGGGGCGACCGGGACCACGAACAGGCGGTAGGTGAACTCCGGCTTGCCCTGGACCTCCTGGCGCAGGTAGTCGCGGCACAGCATGTACTTGCCGTCCGGCGACCACTCCAGCGAATACAGGTTGCCGTTCCCCTGGTAGACCCGCTCGTACACCGCGAGGTTGTCCACGTCCGAGAGGTATACCGAGCCGGCGTCGCCCCGGCCACGGTAGGCCACGCGCTTGCCGTCACGCGAGAAGGTCGGGTAGAAGCCGGTGCACTCGAACGGCCGGCTGGCGATCGGGTAGAGGTTGTGGCTGAGCTGCCACTGCGCCGGCGATCCGGGGTCCAGCTCCGTGTACTTGCGCCAGTAGTCGCGGGCCTGCGCCATGTTGCCGGCTTCGGCGGCGATCTGCCCGAGCGACAGGTAGGCCTGGGGGGCCCGGGGATCCACCTGCAGGGCCTGCTGCAGCAGCTCCCGCGCCGCCTGTGGCTCCCCGTCGGTCATGCGCAGCTTCGCCATGATGACCAGCGCCTGGACCGACTTGGGGTCTATGGCCAGCGCCGCCTTCAGTGAAGCCCCCGCTTCCAGCGCGTGGTTACGCTCCATCATCACCTGCGCCAATCCCACGTGCGCCGCCACGCAGCTTTCCTGCTGGCGCAGAGCCTCCTGGAAGGCGCTCTCTGCCCGGGCGTACTGCCCGCTATCCAGGTACACCTGCCCCTTGCGCACGAGGACATTCACGTCGCGCGTCAGGAAGTACGCCGAGTCCAGGGAGTCGATGGCCCCCTCGATGTCGGCGCATGCGTTCTGGACGGTGGCGTACAGGAGCAGCGCCTCGGGTGAGTCGGGGTGGGCGGTGGTCCACTCCCGGGCCGCGGTCAGGGCCTCACCGTTGCGGCCGGCGGCCAGGAGTTGCAGGATGTGCTGGCGCTCGGGCGCCTCGTCAGCGTGGCAGAGAGCGGCGAAGGCAAGCATGACGGCTATGAGCAGCGCGCGAGAAGTCATAATGAACCTGAGTGGCCCTGGGATAGCTGAGGAGTTCCGCCCTCGGACGCCGGTTCCCTCCCCGCGGGCAGGGATCGGGCGGTCCCAGAGTGAACAACGCCGGCATGCTCGGCTCTCTGCCTGTGCCCGGGAGTGCCCACCGATGAGCCACCTCAGTCGCTGCTGCGTCGGCGTTGCCGCGCTGCTGTCGCTCCTGGCCGTCTCGCCTCCGGCTGCCGCACAGCAGCCCTTGCGCGTGTTGCTCTTGCAACAGTCCTCGGCGGGGCAGTCCCAGCGCACCGTGGCCGCCCTGGAGCAGACGGGCCTGCGCGTGACGTGGCTAACCAAGGACAACATCGCGCGGATGCCGGCGACGGCCGAGGGGCTGCGCCGGGAATATGACGCCATCCTCTTCGGGAGCCTCGCCCTGGAGGGGGGCCTGGACAAGGTCCTGTCACCCGAGCAACTCGCGGCCCTGAAGGGCTTCGTGGCCGGCGGGGGCGGGCTCGTCACAGTCATCGGCGAGGCGGGGCAAGCCCTGGCGGATGTGCTCCCGATCACAGCCGGGCCGGCCGCGGGGCCCTTGCAGTTCCAGCCGGTCGTGGTGCGGCCCGACCATCCGGCCGTGCAGGGCCTGCCGCGCACATGGGTGCCGTTCGGCTCGCGCTACAACTCCTTCTCCAAGGTGGCGCTCAAGCCCGCGGCCGAGGCGCTGCTCGAGGTGCCGGCGTCGGCCGTCGGACAGGCCTACCCGTTCCTGATCGCCGGGCGACATGGCGAGGGCCGCGTCCTGTGCCTGAACTCCCTGTGGTGTTTCAGCACCGGGCTGCAGTTCCGCGACTGGGACTGGGCGCCGGCGTGTTTCGGGCAGATGGCGCGCTGGGCGGCCGGGGCGCCGCCGCTGCCGCCCGACCAGGTGAAGGCCATTGCGGACCCGCTCTGGTTCTGGGCCTTCGACCGGCAGGCCATTCGCGGCGTGCCGGAGCTGCTGAACCAGCCGGTCACGTCACCGGTCGAGCCCGCGCCGCCGGGTGTGCTGAGTCTGCGACTGGACCCGTGCCCGCCGGCCCGCGACATCCCCACCGTGGCGCCACCCCGCATCAGTGAGACGGACGGCAAGCTCACCATCACCTTCGCCAACGGCCTCGTCGCGGACGTGGACAAGCGGGGCATGGTCGGCTACCGCACCTCGGCAGGCGCCATTGTGGCCGCGGAGCCCGTCAACGAGACGCCCGTCATCCTCTTCTCCGGCAGCATCGCCCCGGCCCTGACCAAGACCGAGGGCGGCGAGAGCTTCCACCTGCAAGAGACCCTCCCCGGCCCCAAGGCCCCGCCCGTGAGCTTCCAGTACCTGGGCCACGAGATCAGGGATCGCAGCGTCCTCGTGCGCTTCCGGATGCGGGTGGACAACGAGGAGCAGGGGAGCCTCGACTGGCAGTTCACGCCGCGCGACGAGGTGATCGAGGGCACGCGCTGGCGTGGCGTCGGCGAGACGATGGTCCTGCATAGCCCCCGGCTGTTCGTCGAGGAGGTCACGCCGCGACACCGCTGGGCCCCCGGCGGCAGCATCGAGGGCTGCAGCACCTTCCGCAGCGGCTGCTACAGCAACCCGCGCGGCTACGGCGCCACCGAGTTCGTGCGCGACCAGACCCAGGATGCCGGGCATTTCCGCTGGTTCAGTAGCGGCCACCCCTTCCAGATGTTTGGCAGCCCGCGGGGCACCGTGTGGTGCCATGCGGACAGCCCCTGTCTCGTAGCCAGTTGGCTGGCACACCAGGCCGGGGCCGACTATCTCCAGATGGTGAACAAGATCGGCTGCGGGCGCGTGCGCGGCGACATCACGCTGCCGACCCTCTGGTACATGACCACGGACGCGAGCATGGACCACAACCTGTGGCTGGCGGCGTATGACCACTTGCGCGGCAAGTACCGCGCCCAGTTCGGTCTGCAGCCCACCCCACCGGTGCCGACCGCGATGTTGCGCCATGAGATCGCGGGCTTCACCGACCTGCGGCGCTATGCCGACGCCGTGGTGCCCCTGGCCCAGCGCCTCGGGTACCGGCGCATGGACTGCGGCCTGCGTGAGATCAATGACACCATGAACCCGTTCTGCGGGGGCGTCGAGGCGTTCAGGTACCTGTGCGACAAGGCCCACGCCGCCGGGCTGGAAGTCTACATCTACGCCGGGGCCGGATGGGCTAAGCAGACCTTCCCGCCGCTGCGGGAGCATCCCGAGTGGGTCATGCGCAACCGCGAGGGTCAGCCGCTGGACAGCGGCTACCCCGACCTGTGGGCCCTGTCGCTGCGCTCGGGCTGGTGGGACTACTCCCTGGCGCAGTATGCGCGGCTGCGGGCGCAGAGCGGCTTCGACGGTGTCTGGCTCGACAGTTGGACAATGCCCAACGAGTTCATCAACTTCGCCGAGGCACAGGCACGCCCCACTGTCGTCGAGGCCATGCGGTACCTGAAGGCGCTGCAGGACCTGGGGGTCAACACGTGGGTGGAGGGCCAGAGTCCCGGCACGCTGGAGTCCTTCTGGTACCGCGGCGACCGCTACGCCGACCTGCGCGGACACGAGTTCATCCTGGCCAACACCTCGCCGTTCGCCTACAACGGAGACGGCCTGTTCGACCTCGATCTGTACCGCCTGCTCTCGTACCACTGCGCCATGTTCCAGGACCCGCGCCTGCTCTTCCGGCCGGAGGACAAGATCAGCCAGGCGGCCGCGCACACCAACGCGCTGATGAACCGCCTGCATGACACGCTGGGCTTCCCGACACGCGTGCGGGAGCAGCCGTGCGGCACGCTGTGGGAGTGCCCGCGCGGCTGGGCCGTCTTCGCGCACAGCTCGCGTCATGTGGCGCTGTCGCTGCCGCCGGGCCAGTACGAGGTCACCGCCCTGGACACCGCCGAGGGGTTCACCCAGCGCCCGGAGCAGGGGCGCGTCGTCGTCTCCGGCACGCTGCCGGCGCGCAGCGTGCTGGTCATCACGAAGCGCTGAGGGGCCAGGCAGGACCGGTCGCCGGGCGCAGGGAATGCTGGGGCACTACCCGACTGACGGAAGGGATCATCATCCATGGGCAAAGCGAAGATCTGGGAGAAGCTGACGGTCGCGGAGATGCGCGAGGCGCTCCGCGAGACGCAGACCGTGCTGGTGCCGATCGGTGTCACCGAGCAGCACGGCTACCACCTGACGCTCGACACCGACAGCCAGACGGCGTGGCAGGTGTGCGTACGCGCCGCTGAACAGACCGGCAGTTTCGTCGCGCCGCTGCTGTCGTATGGCTACTCGGGCGGCGAACTGCCCGGCACGATCAACATTGACTACCACGTCGTCGGCATCCTGATCCAGGAGATCATCCGCGCGCTGGCGGCCAATGGGCTGCGGAACATCTTCCTGGTCATGGGCCACGGCGGCACCGAGCACAACCGGGCCACGCAGGAGGCGGCCGAGCTGTTCATGCGCCAGCACCCCGAGTATGCCGACCGCAATGTCGTCATCCCGCGGTTCTGGCAGAACTCCCCCTCGTGTCGAGCCGCCTTCGAGGCAGGCGACTACCATGCCGGCTACTTCGAGACGAGCATGATGATGTACTGGGCGCCCGCTGACGTGCGCCCGGGCGAGCCGCCTCTGGACGCCCCCGAGCTGGTCGCGATGATGCGGAAGGCCCCCGACAACTACCAGGTCCGCACCCGCAACGTCGAGCATCCGGATGTCATCGCGCGAGTCGGACAGAGGCCGGACGTCGTCGTCGGCGTCATGGGGGAGCCGGCCGCGGCCTCGCCGGAACTGGGCCAGCAGATAGCGGGGGAAGCGGTCACCAAGCTCGTGGAGCTGGTGCGGATCGTGGAAGCAGGATAGGCGTCAGGCGGGAGGCCCCGCGACGACGGCAGGAGTCGCGGGGCCGACGGCGAAGCTAGACATTGAGAGGGATTGGCAGCCACGCGAAGGAGAGGTCCCCATGCGACCCAAGGGCTTTACGCTGATTGAGCTGTTGGTCGTCATCGCGATCATTGCCATACTGGCCGCCATCTTGTTCCCCGTCTTCGCCAAGGCCCGTGAGAAGGCGCGGCAGGCCAGTTGCACCAGCAACGTCAAGCAGCTAGCTCTGGGGTTGATCATGTATGCCCAGGACTACGACGAGCGCATGCCGTACTTCCCCTATGGCCCCGACCCGTGGCTCTACACCTGGCCGATCACGATCCAGCCGTATGTCAAGAACTGGCAGGCGCTGCAGTGCCCCAGTAACCCCCACACCTCCGACATGTCCTATCACGGCCAGACTTACCCGGGGTGGCCGGATTACGCGGTGAGCAACTACTGGCACCGCGCCTCAGTGTTCCTGGGGCAGTCACAGTACCCGGCCAGCCACTACCTCATCGCCGAAGCCTGCCACTTCGTGCTCGGGGACTACCGGATCGCCTGGCCGCGGGTCTGCGGCACCTGCGGCCTGAGCGCCTGCAGCGGCGATCTCAGCCTGCGCAATGACACCAATGCGGGCCACAACGGCGGCGACATCATGGGATTCGTTGACGGTCACGCCAAGTGGCTGCGCTGGACGGAAGTCTATCAGAACTTCAGCGCGTTGTATAACGGGACGCCATACTAGGACCGGCAGCCCGACACGACCTGCGCGCGTGAAGACACGCGCCTTCACCTCGCGGGAGAATCACGTGCAGCTAGCGCTGTTTGACCGGATTCATGAAGGACCGGACTGGCTTGCCCACCCGGACCTGCAGGCCTTCCTGCGAGCCGAGGGGCTTGATGATGTCACCATCGAGTGTCTCGGCCCCCGTAAGTCCTTTGCCGGGAAGACCTGGCCCCACTTCCGGCTCATCCACCTCGTCTCTACCGGCGTGCACCCCATCCGCTGGCTCCTGACGCTCGTGCACGAGCTGGCCCACGTGGCCGACTACCGCCAGCGCGTCCGCGATTTCACGCAGGAGCATGGGAGACCCTACGTGCCCGGCCGCCGCGACGGGCGTGTGGTGTGGCGGATGGACCGCGTCCATGGCCGGCGCTGGCGCGCGGAATTCGTCCGGCTGGCCGAGGCCGCGATAGCGGCCGGGCTGTTCCCGGGGAACGAGGAGCGGGTGCTGCAGATCGCCCGCACGGCGACGACGTCGCTGGACGACGTCGACCTGGACCTGCGGAGCGATCGGCGCGTGGTCGCCGAGGAACTGCGCGTGCTGGACGAAGAGCGCCATGCCAGCATCATGCGCTGTAAGGCGGAGCGCGCGGAGTTCCGCCGCGCTGTCAAGCGTGGGCTGGTCGTGCACTTCGACGCGGGCTTGCGGCAGGGGGTACTCACGGGGCAACTGCTACGGGTGAACCGGCAGTCATGCACGGTGGCGGTGGCGGGGGTCAACTGGCTGGTGCCGCACGGGCAACTGCGACAGGGCCCGGCGCCGCCGGATGCCCGCCCGGCGCAGCACCGGCCTCACCCCCGGGACCGCTTCAGCGTTGGCGACGGCGTCACCTTCCGCGGCGATGGCCGCCGCCACGAGGGGCAGGTCATCCGGGTCAACCGGAAGACCTGCACGGTTCAGACCCCGGAGGGGACTTGGCGGGTGGCGTTCTCCCTGCTCAAGCCGTTCCGCGAGGCAGCGCCTGGGTAGTCGTCAGCCACGCGCAACATCATGCTGACGCGCAGTGACCCGGTTGCGCGCCTCGGGGTGTTACTGACGCCCCGTCCCCCCGTCAGTAGCTCAGGTTCTTGGTGATGATCCCGACGCTGGGCACGTTGAACGTCTTCACCCCGGCGCAGTCACACTGCGCCTCCGGGTTCGGGACCATCTTGAAGACGGTGTAGACACCTGCTGCCAGGTTCGGCGAGGTGTAGCTACCATCGGTCCCGGTGTTCGTGTGGCCCTGATTGACGCCGCTCTTCCGGAACTCCAGCGTCACGCCTGCGGCAGGTTGGCCCCCAGTCTTCACGATGCCCTTCATGAATCCCATCTCACTGCCCTCCCTGCTGTACTGGTTGCCGCGAATGCCCCGTGTCAGCAAACCGACGCCGGCCCGGTGCAACGTACCGCCCATCTCACCTCCGTCCGCACGTCGTGTCGTGGGTCCGTCGGCGCTTTGCCGAGCCGTCAGTACTCCAGGTTCTTGGTCACCAGCCCGGCCGTGGGAACGTTGAAGGTGGTGTCTCCGTCGCAGTCACACTGCGCCTCCGGGGTGGGGTTCGTCTTGAAGACGGTGTATATGCCCGCCGCTAGGTTCGGTGAGGTGTAGCTGCCGCCGGCTCCACTGATCGTCGTGCCCTGGCTGTAGCCGCTCTTCCGGAAGTCCAGTGTCACACCGACGGCTGGCTGCCCTCCCGTGCTGACTGTGCCTGTGAGAAATCCCATCTCGCTGTCCTCCCTGGTGTGTTGCTGCCGCGGATGTACCTGCGGTCAGTATACCGGCGCCGGCCCCAGGAGGGCCGCGTTGCGCACCCATTTGTCCAGGCGGAAGTCGCACGCCGCGGCGGAGGGCGTGACTTCCTCCACGCTGGCGCCCAACAGGTCCAGCGTTCCCACCCCCGCGTCGGTCCACCGCAGCGCTCCGACCGTCTCCCCGCCACGCTGGAGCTGTCCGGTGCCCGAGCTGTCCTCATTCAGCGTGAAGGCACCCTGCGTGCCGTCGGGAGCGGTGAGCCGCCACTGGTTCCAAACACCGTCGCCGTCGTCCAGTGACTGCGCTTTGACCTGCAGTTGGCTCGTGCCGCGTCCCGGCGCCGTGAACGTGCCCGTGGCGCCCTGGCTGTAGACGGGCCAACTGGGGCGCATGGTCAGGGTGGCGATGGGGATGCGCAGTGTGACCACCACACTGCCCGGCAACTCCAGGCGGAGCTGGTCGCGATCGCTCTCGGCTCGGTCCAGCGTGAACTGCATGCTGGCGCCGGCCGCGGTTCGTGCGGTGCCGGCCCACACGCCGTGGTAGGCGACCCCGCTGAAGTCGTCGGTCATGTCGGTCTCGACCTGCGCGCCGTCGGGGTAGGTATTCGTGACGTGGCTCTGACAGATGGTCCAGTCGTCGTTCCAGACGGGTGCGTCGAACGCCTGGGAGAAGCGGGTTCCGTCCGGCCAGGAGATCGTCCCGCGGCCACTGCCGTCCGCCGCCAAGAACCACTCGTACTGCGCGCCGTCGGAGGTCGTCCCCCACATCCGCCAGTTGCCATCCCCCAGGTCGTCCCAGTTCGACGTCGGTGCATCGGACGTGCGCTGGTAGAGGATCCCCAGCCAGCCGTAGAACAACTGCACGGCGCTCAGATGATCGGCGGCGAGGGCCTCCAGGCTGGTGTCGGTGATCTCGTTGACCTTCACGCCGCTGCCCGAGCAGCCGGCCAACAGCAACAGGGCCAGGAGCCCCATCCCAAGGAGCAGTATCTTGGTTGTGGTTAGCATCTGCGACTCTCCCTTGGCCGATCAGCCCGTTCCGGGGTCCCTCGGCTTGTCAGCGCCACTCGAGCGCTCGCTGATCCCCCCTGGAGTGCCAATCTGCGGCACTATGATAGTTCTTCCTCAAGTTTCGCGCAAGACGACCAGCGACCTAGAAGCGATGGCGCAAGCCGACTGTCACTTGCCGTCCGCGCTCGGGGTAGCCTCGGTAGAACTGGTACTCCTCGTCCAGCAGGTTCTCCACCGTCACGAAGGCATCGGTGTGCAGGTCAAACTGGCGGGCGACGCTGAGGCCCAGGGTGTTGTAGGACTCCAGCCGCGTCGCGTTGCCCAGATCGGCGTAGCGCCGGCCTGTATGCTGCCACACGAGCCCCACACGCCACCCCGCGTCATCCAGGTAGTCCAGGCGGGCCTGGACTACCAGCGAGGGCTGATAGGGCACGTCCTCATCACCAGCGTCATGGTTCTCCGACTCGGCCCAGCGCACATATACCCCGCCGCTGAGCCGGCTCGTCAGCCAGCGCTCGTACTCCGCCTCGACGCCCCGCAGGCGCGCCTTGGCCAGAACCTCCGGGGAGGCTTCCACGGACCACGCGGGGTCTTCCAGGTCCACCAGCACGTTGCGCAGGTCGCGCTGGAAGAGCGTCACCCGCAGCAGGGAGCCGTCGGCAGGCTGCAGTTCATATTGCGCTTCGTATGACTGGCTGAAGCCGCCGGCGGCCAGGCCGAGAGACGACAGGAGGGCGCGGCCGGCCCACTCATCCACCGGCGCCAGCCGCGAGACATCGTCGGCTAGGGCTGGTCGGGCCAGCAGCGCCACCGTGCTGTGGGCTGAGGGCTTGTAGCGGAGCAGCAGACGGGGGCGCAGAACCGGCTCCGCGTCGTTGGCCACGGCCAGACGCCCGCCCAGCAGCAGCCAGGTCCGCTCGTTCAGTCGCTTCTCCCAGTCCACGTAGCCGGTCATGAGGTCACGCTTGGCGTCGGACGAGAAGGGCGTGTAGCTGACCGGCTCGGGCGATCCGGACGGGTTGGCCAGCGCCAGGACACCGCTGACTTCGGTATCCTGCCCGTACCAGGCCGCGCCGGCGGTGAGCATGTCCCCGTAGCGCAGCTGCTGGTCGAGCCGCACCTCCGCCATCGCGCCGCGCCGGTCGAGTTCGAGGCGCCGGATGGGGTTGTCATCGGCCAGCAGGCTGTCGGGGTTGTTGTCCGAGAGGACGCCCCAGGTGTAGCCCGCTCGCCAGGTGACGGTCGCACTGTCCACGGGCAGACGCGCCAGGACGTCGAACTCGCCGCCCTTGAAGTTACTGTGGTAGTCGGCGTTGCTTGGCAGGCCGCCCGCCAGAGCCGGGCCGGGCAGGTCGCGGTCGTCCTCGTTGAAAGACCCGTAGAGGACCACCGCATTGTCAGGGCTGGTCTGGCGCCCGAGCAGCGCCAGAACGGACTTGTCCGTGTAGCCGGTCTGAGCGCGGTCCCAGTCCCCTGCGTCAACGGCCCCCGAGACGTAGAAGCTGTTCTGGCCGCCGGCGCCCCGGCCGCTGGTGAAGGCGGAGGCCCTCGCACCCTCGCCGCCGGAGATACTGACCTCGGAGCGCCCATAGGAGCGGCTGTCCACCATGGCTGACGGCTGACGCACCAGTGCCTGTAGCCGCTCGGCATTCGCTTCACTGTTCAGGCCCAGCTTGACGTAGACCTCGGCCAGGTGCATGCGGGCCAGCGCGTAGTTCGGGTCGAGAGCGAGGGCCTCGCGGAGCGCAGCCCAGGCCTTGTTGACGCGTTCCTGCTTGAGATACACACGGGCCAGGGTGGTATGGACGCGCGCCGACCGCGCCCCCAGCTTCACCGCCAGTTCACCCTCCTGCACCGCGCGCGCGTACTCGTTCATCTCCATGTAGTCCAGCGCCAGGTTACCATGTACCAGCGCCCAGTTCGGCTGCAACGCCAGGGCCTGGCCGAACTCCGCGGCGGCTTCCTGCAGCCGTCCCGTCTGCATGTAGACGGCACCGAGGTTGTTGTGGGCGCTGGCGGCGCCGGGATCCAGTGATACCGCGGCCTGCTGGGTCTCGAGGGCTTCGCGGAACTTGTCCTGCCGGGCCAGCACCTGCCCCAGGCCGGTCATGGCCGCGCCGAACTTCGGTTGCAGCTCCAGGGCACGGCGGAAGGCCTTCTCGGCCCGGGTGACGTCGTTGAGGGCCAGCGACAGCGCCCCGAGTGTCTGGTAGGCCGGGGCCAGCGTCGGGTCGAGCGTGACCGCCAGCTCTGTCTCGTGCAGGGCCAGGGGCAGATCGCCGCCGGCGGCAGCCACCTGGGCCGCGAGGAGATGCGCGGAGGCGCCCTCGGGTGACAACGCCACCGCGGCGGCCGCCTCCCGTGAGGCCTGCTCCAGACTCCCGGCGTAGAACGCGGCAGCAGCCAGGGCCTCGTGTGCCAGCCCCGAGCACGGCGCGGCCGCGACCGCCGCGGCCGCCAGGTCGGTCGCCGCCTTCCCGTCGCCGGCCGCGAGCTTCGCCAGGGCCAGCAGGGCGGGGGCGCGGTACTCCTTCGGGTCGAGCTGTAGCGCCCGCTCCAGCGCCGCAGTGGCCTGGTCGAGGCGGCCACTGCGCAGGGCTGCGAAACCGGCCATCACGGCAACCTCAGCGCTCTGGGGACTGAGGCTGAGGGCCTGGGTCGCCAGACCGGCAGCATCGCCCCCGGTCCCCAGGGCTGCGATGGCCTGCCCGGCGGTCGCCACACCCTTGAGGGCCGGCGCCTGCGCGGCCTGCGCGAACGCGGCGGCAGCTTCCCTGTTCCGCCCCTGGGCCAGCAGCGCATAGGCCAGCTTCAAGCGGAGGTCGTCCGTTGGCGCGACTTGCAGGGTCCTGCCGTAGGCCTCCTCCGCGGCGGTGTAGTCGCCACTGTCGTGCAGCAGGTCACCGCAGGCGGCGAGGGCGGCGGCATCATTCGGGTTGGCCGTTGCCCGCTCGTTCGCCTGGCCCAGGAGGGCCTGGCGCTGCTCGGGCGACACGCCGGGGCGCTGCAGCTTCTCGAAGCCGAGCCAGATGCTATCGAGCGAGGCTTCCCAGTCGAGGAAGGTGGAGGGATCTACGCGCATGGGGCGCGACGGCGCCCGTCCGGGGCCCGCGGTGCTCTGCTCCCCGGCGGACACGAGCACCTGGCCGAGGTCATTGTGGAAGTCCACGCTGCCCTCAATGACGGTCAGCACGGTCAGGCCGGCGTCGTCCACTTCTACCAGGAACTTGGTGCCGCGCGCGCTGGCAGTCGCGCCGGCGGTGCCGATCTCGACCGGCCGCGCCCCGATCAGCAGGATCAGCAGCTTGCCCTTGAGCACCTGCAGGAGTGTGCGGACGGTGGGCTTCTGGGCCCGCGCGCCGGGGATCACGATGTGGGTCAGCGGCCCCAACTCCAGCGTGGCGCCGTCCAGCCCGACGCGGGCACGCGCGTGCTGGTGGGTCTGGAGCTCATCGCGGGGCCACAGGTACCTGTTCTGGGGCAAAGTGGCCTGATGCCAGGTTCCTGAGGCGGGGCGCGTCTTGACCAGGCCTCGGACCGCCAGGAGCGTGGCCCGGGGCACCTGCGCCGCCGGCAACTGGGCGGAGACGCCGAGAATGGCGGCGAGAACAAGCAGCACGGTCGTTCGGTAAGCCCGTGTCATGTTACGTTCAGCCCTTCCGTAGGTTGGCTGATGGCCGGCTCATCCGGGAGATTGAGGATGAAGATGGACCCCTCGCCCGGAGCACTGATCAACTCGACAGTTCCACCGTGAGCTTCCATGATCCTCCTGACCGAGTAAAGGCCAATGCCGGTGCCGGGGATGTCCAGCCCCTGCGGGACTGCCCGCTCAAAACGCTCGAAGAGCCGCGCCTGCGCCTCGCGCGGGACCCCGATCCCGTGGTCAATGACCCGGGTGGTCACTTGCCCGGGCTCCCGCCTGATCTCGACGACCACGGTGCCCCCGCCGGGCCAGTACTTGGTGGCATTGTCCATCAGGTTGCTCAGGGCCCGGCCCAGGAAACGGGGGTCGCCGACCACCCACAGCCCCTCCTCCGGAGCCTGGACCTCCACCTTGTGGATGCCGGTCTTGAGGGACTGGGGTACCGCCAGGTCGCGCGCCAGCGCGGCCAGATCGAACCGGCTCTTGTCCAGACGAACCGGACGATTCGGGTCGGTGCTGAGCAGTTCGTCAATGTCTCCGAGAGCCATCTGCACCTGCCTCTGGATGCGCTCGATGACCTCCGGGGTGAGGCGGCTGACGCCGCGCGCCTGCTGGTCGCGCAGCACCTGGGCCAGGGCGTTGATGGCCGTGAGGGGCTGCTTGAGGTCGTGCACGAGTGTAGCCGTCACGCTGTCGCGTGCTTCCAGACTTCGCGCCAGTTCACCGGCCTCGTGACGTGCTTCGGCGAAGGCCAGGACCGCGCCGCAGATCGCCGACAGGCCAACCGTCAGCGCCGGCGCGACTGAGAACAGCCAGAAGTCCCAGTACATCAGGTACCGCGCCAGCACGAACACGCCCGCGACGATGGCGACGGCATAGCCGAGGGCCTGCCACCCGCCCTTGCGGCGGAAGATCAGCAGGACCACGATGCTCAGCCCGGCCATGAAGGCCCACATCAGTCCCGTCGGCGGCACGCGGATGAAGCGCCGCTGCAGCACGGTGTCCAGCGCGTTGGCGTGCACCTCCAGCCCGCTCAGGTTCTCTTCACCGGACTGGTCCACGCAGGAGACCCCGGACGGCCGCGGCGGCGGCGCGGCGGGCCAGTGCTGTGACATCGGCGTGCACTGTCGGTCAGTCAGCGACCCCAGCAGCACGATCTTGCCGGCGAGCAGACGGCGACGCTGCTCCGGTGAGGCGGCCAGGAGGTTCCGCAGGCTGCAGGTGGGATAGGTGCCGGCGCGGCCGGCCCAGTTGATGAGCATGCTGTGCATGCTCGACTGGTTGGTCTCGTCCGAGCGCGCCGGCCCGAGCAGGAAGACGCGCTCGCTGTGCCAGACAGGGATGACCACGTCAGCGCAGCGCACCCGATCGCTGCTCAGCTCCTCGGGCAACTCCTGCCCCTGCCCCCGATAGGCGGCATAGCAGGCCAGGGCAAAGGGCGGACAGGCGTTGCCACTGAGGCTCTGCGGGGCGGGCTCCACCCGCCGCAGGTTGAACTCGTCCCGCTGGATCAGGCGCACCGCGCGGATGACACCTCGTGGGTTGTACAGCACCGGTGAGGCGATGGTCGGGTGGCTCAGCTCCAGTAGCTTCGGCATCTGGATGAAGTTGAAGCGTCCCGGCGTCGGGTTAGTGCCGCTCATGATGACGGTGTCGCCCGGCTCCTGCAGGGCCGCCAGCAGCGGGCCATCGTGGGCGGGGCGGCAGGGGAGGTCCAGCACGAGGTCAATGCCGAGGACGCGCGGCCCGGCCTGCTTGAGGGCGCTGATCGCGTGGCCGAGCTGATCGCGCCGGATCAGCAGGCAGGTGCAGGTGTCGTCATGCTGGCGCTGCTTCTCGGCCCGGAAGCTGTCGGCGTCGGCGCCCTCAATGCCCACCAGCACGATCCCGGGCGACACCGCACGGGCGGGCCGGAGCCGCATCCACGTATCGAGCAGGGAGAACTCGGGATACGACAGGACGGAGCTGGCGCGGCTGCAGATGAAGGTCACCAGGACAGCCAGCAACGCCATCGCCAGCCACCGTTGGCGGCGGCTGCGACGGGCTGGCGCGCCCGCGGGGCGCTGAGGATGCCTGGGTAGTGACATGCCGGGCTGCTCCGTCGGTGACGGTCATCGGCTGGCGGCAAGAGTGAACAGAGGATGGAGTATGGATGATGGCCGGAGGACCCGACGGCGACAGGGCCGGAGCCTGGTCAGTCAGTATTATACAGCAAGTGGCGTCCCCTGGAGACGGCGCAATTGGGTGAGATTGTGACGGAACTGAAGAACGCGTACAGATACGTACGCCTGCCTGCGTAGCTCCCCTCAGCCTACCCGTGAGTAGAACTCCTCACGTCCCCGCCCGGCGCCGGCAAGGCGGAACAACGCTCCCGCCTCGGTCCCATCGCTGGACTTGCTACTCCCGCCGGCGGTCGTGACGTACAGGTCGCGGTAGTCCGCGCCGCCGAAAGTCACGCTCGACACCTTCGGCGCCGGGAAGTCGAACCGCTGGACGACCTGTCCGTCAGGGCTGTAGCGCACGGCGCAGCCACCATCCCAGCGCGCTGACCACACGTGATCCTCGGCATCCACGGTCATGCCGTCGGGAAAGCCCTCCTCGGCCGTCAGCACGGCAAAGGGCCGCTGGTTGGTGATCTCCCCCGTGGCCTCGTCGTAGTCGAACAGCCAGATGGTGTGCGCCCCCGAGTCGGTGAAGTACATCCGCTTCCGGTCCCCCGTGAAGCCCATGCCGTTGGGGCAGCCGAGGCCTTCGAGGATGACCTTGAGCGTTCCGTCCACATCCAGGCGGTACAGCGTGCCGGGCTTGTCGGGGCCGGCCATGGTGCCGCAGAACACCCGCCCGCGCGGGTCGGCGATCACGTCGTTGAAGCGCGAGTTGCGCTCAGCCGGGATCTCCTCGATGATCGTGTCGCGGAAGCCGTCGCGCCACGTGCGCACCGCGCCGCGGGCCATGAAGAGCAGCAGGTCGCCATTGGCCTGCACGGTGAAGCCGCCAATGGCCTCGTCAGCTTCCAGGCACTGCTCATCCTCCCCGGTGGCGGGGTCGTAGCGGAACAGCCGCCCGGCGGGGATATCCACCCAGTACAGACGCTTCTGCAGCGGGTGCCACAGAGGGCCTTCACCGGTGTGACAGGCATAGTCGGCAATGAGTTCCATGTGCATTGTGGTCGGTGCCAAGTCCCAAGCGCCAAGTGAACGGCAGTGCTCGCAGTAGGTGTTTCCATACGCAACGGCGAATATCCTGCGCCGGTCGCTTCCTCGACCACTGTCCACCAAGCACTTGGCACATGGCACCTGCCACTTGCCACTCAAGGAGTCTCTCATGTCTACCGTTCGTCTGGGCGTCATCGGCTGTGGCGGGATGTGCGGAGCGCACCTGCCGTCCGTGGGCGGCAAGTCTCCCGCCATCTCCGAGCAGTACCGCCCCTTCGCCGAGCAGATCGAGATCCGCGGTCTGTGTGACATCAACCAGGAGAAGGCCGAGGCGTACCGCCAGAAGTTCGGCGGCGACTACATCACCGACGACCCCGAGAAGCTCTTCTCCGACCCGAACGTGGACGCTGTTCTCATCACCACCTGGCACGACACACATGCCCCGCTCTCCCTGCGCGCCATGGCCGCCGGCAAGCACGTGCTGATTGAAAAGCCGATGGCGATGACCGAGCAGGAGTGCGACGACATCCTGGCGATGGAGGAGAAGTCGGGCCTCAACTACATGGTGGCCTTCCGCTGCCGCTTCGCCAAGGGCGCCCAGGACGTCAAGCGAGAAATTCCCCAGCCCGACAACATTGTCGCCAACGCGCGGGCGGCAGGCATCTGGGGCGAGGCCAGTTGGGCGCAGGACCCGATCAAGGGCGGCGGGCAGATCCTGTCGCAGGGCTGCCACGTCGTGGACATGATGTTCTTCCTGGCCGGCGCCGAGCCCAAGGAGGTCTGGGCCACCGGTGGCATGTACCACCACAACCGCCCCGAGCCGCTGGACACGATCAATGCCGCCATCCGCTATGAGAACGGCGCCACCGGCGCCTTCATGGGCGGAGACGGGGGCGTGGGCAACCTGATGATGCACCACCCGCTGCCCTGCGGCTGCCCGTTCTTTGTCATCTCCCTGTGCAAGGGCCGCAGCGGCATGGCGATTGACCACGGCCACGACGCGCGCTTCGAGTCGTGCGTGCCGGCCGACCAGTGGACGCCGCCGTACAAGTCAAAGGAGTACTCGGTGGAGCTAGGGGCCGAAGTCGCCAGCGGCGTGCCGGACATTCTCCCGGCGTTCGGAATGTCCATCATCAACGGCGAGAAGCCCATCGCGACGGCCTGGGACGGGGCGCGCACGACGCGCTTCATCCTGCGGTGCTTCGAGAGCGCCCGCACGGGCAAGCTGATGACGTTCTAGGGTCTGTGCAACTCAGCAGTAACGCGGGCGGCCTCGCCCGCGTGCGGTGGGGATGGGCGGGCGAGGCCGCCCGCCCTACTGCAAGGGATCGCCGGGGTGCCACGGCCAGGCTCCCTGGCCGTGCTCCGGTTCGGACCTGCACGGCCGGCAGGGCTGGCCGTGGCACCCACACCGGGAAGGGAAGCCCGTGATGTCAGAACCTGAAGCACCTGTGTGCGGGCCGCTCATCGCCTGCGATGCCCTCGTCGGGGCGCCACTCGTGCCGCCGTCGGGGCCTGTGCCCGATGTGGCGGACCTCGAGGCGGAGATGACGCGGCTGCACCTCAGCGCCGCCGTCGTGCGCCACCGCGCCTGCCGCCAGACCTCGGCCCACCTGGGCAACAACATACTCATGGACGAGATCACCGGCCGGCCGCATCTGCGGCCGGCGTGGTTCGTGACGCCCGACGGCCGCGAGCCGGAGTTCGACCCCGCCGTCACGCTGGCGCAGATGCTGGCCGCCGGTGTGCGCTGGACCTGGACCGATCCTGCGGCCCAGGGCTTCTCGCTGCAGCCCTGGTGCAGCGGCCCGCTCCTGGCCGCCCTGTCCGAGCATCGCGTGCCGCTGCTGCTGGACTACGCGAGCATCGTTCTGCGCGACCTGCACGAGGCGATGGAGACCTTCCCCGCGCTGCGCGTCGTGCTGCTGCAAGTCCCGCGCGTGGGGCGCAACCGGCTGGTCGAGCCGCTGCTGGCGGCACACCCGGAGCTGTATCTGGGCTGCGCCCCGTCGCTGTCGGTGCATGCCTACTGGCCGGACCTGTGCCGACGCTTCGGGTCGCATCGCTGGCTCTGGGGCAACCATTACCCGGACGCGGAGGGCGGGGCGGCCGTGACGGGGTTGCTCTACGCGGGGCTGTCGCCGCAAGCGCTGCAGGACATCGCCCACGGCAACCTGGAGCGGCTGCAGGCGGAGGTGCATGCATGATCGGGAAGGACTACTTCGAGCAGCAGGCCTTCGCCGGCGCACCGCTGAGCGACGCCATCGTCATTGACGCCCACGGCCACCTGGGCGACGATCGGGACTTCCCCTTCCCGACCACCTCGACCGACGCGCTCGTGGCTACCATGGACCGCATCGGGGTGGACGTCACCTGCGTGAGCAGCATCCCAGCCATCTACGGGCAGTCCGCCCGCGGCAATGCCGAGGTACTCGCCGCCCTGGCGCGCCACCCGGGCCGCATCTTCGGCTACGTCGTCGTGGACATCGGCTATCCGGACCGAGTGCAGCCGGAGCTGGAACGCGGCCTGGCCGGCGGGATGCGCGGGGTCAAGATCCACAGCAGCAGCGGTCTGCCGTACCGGCACCCCAACTACACACCCGTCTATGACTTCGCCGCCGCCCGCAGCCTGCCGCTGCTGGCGCACACGTGGAGCGACAGCGAACTCGACGACCTGGAGCCGCAGTTCAGCCGCTGCCCGAACGTCAACTTCATCCTCGGGCATGCTGGGGCGGTCGCTCGCGAGCACTACGTGCACCTCGGCCACCAGTACCCGAACGTCTACCTCGAGCTGTGCTTCTCGGCCTGCCCGCGGGGGCTGGTGGAGTACTTCGTGGGCGAGGGCCTCGCGGACAAGATGCTGTGGGGCTCGGACTGCATCTTCATGAGCATGGAGCAGCAGATCGGCCGCGTCATCTTCGCCCAGATCAGCGAGGCCGACAAGCGCCTGATCCTGGGCGAGACCGCCGCCCGGGTGCTGCTCGGACGGTAGCCAACGCGCGAACGGAGCATACCGTGCCCTCACCCGACCAAGCCGTGGACACGCTGGCCGCCGACTCGCCAGTCACCTTCCCCACAGACGGCCCGGCCCCGGCGACGTACCCGTGCGACCTGCCGGCCGAGAATCGTCCGCCGGAGCCGGACTACTACCTCTTCAGCACGCCGGAGCGGTCGCTGGAGCAGATCCGGACCGTCCAGGCCGAGATGATCCCCGGCACGTTCACGCCGCCGCCAGCGGACTGGGGGCCGCTGCAGCGCGCCCGGCGCCTGCTGACGGAGGGCGGCGACTTCCACCTGCTCGGCCTGGGCGACAGCATCGTCAATGACACGATGCGCTCCGGCTGGGTGGGGCTGCTGCAGGAAGCCTACCCGCGGGCGCGGGTGCGCGGCACGGTCTGCGTGCGCGGGTGCGGGGGCTGCCAGCACTACAAGCTCGAAGAGCGCATCGCGAAGGTCGTCGTGCCGCTGCGGCCGGATGTCGTCTACATCGGCGGAATCAGCCAAGCGGACATTGAGAGCATCCGTGAGGTCGTCGGCCAGTTGCGGGCCGGCCTGCCGGAGGTCGAGGTGCTGCTGGCGACGGGGACCTTCGGGCGCGCCGACCCGCGCGACCCGGTGGCGCTGGCGGCGGCGCCGTACTCGGGCACGGGGCCGTGGGGCGCGGCGCTCCAGGCGCTGGCGGCCGAACTGGGCTGCGCCTATCTGGACATGACCGGCCCCTGGGCCGAATACCTGCGCAGCACCGGGGTGCACCCGCACCTGTTCTTCCGCGATGCCGTCCATGCCAACGAGTTCGGCGAGCAGATCCTGGCCCGCATCATGATGGCGTTCTGGACGGCCCAGGCCTGACGACGAGACTGCCCGACAGAGGAAGACCATGAGACTGCTACTCTCGCTCCTGCTGGTCGCCGTGGCCCTGCCGCTGCGGGCCCAGGACACGATCCTCCGCCATGACTGCTACCTGGCCTTCACCGGGCAGAAGGGCGAGATGGCGAGCTTCGCGGCCCGTGCCATCCCCCGGGCGCCCTACCATGACGACCTCCAACTGCTCGCTCTGGACTCCCAGAGCCGCGAGGTAGCTGAGCAGGTCGTGCCGCTGGGGACCGAAGCGAAGATGGACGTGCCGCTGCAGACCGAGGGGCTGCACGTGCTGGCAGTGACCACCGGGCAGCCGGTAGCGGTCGTGCGCCGCACCAATGGGCCCTTCGCCCTCGTCGCCTCGGAGCAGACGCCCCTGAACGTCTGCGGCGGCTTCGCCAGGCACTACTTCTTCGTCCCCAAGGGCCTCAACCGGTTCCAGATCGGTGTCAGCGCCGACGTGACGGGCGAGGGGGCGCGACTGGGCATCTGGTCGCCGGACGGTAAGGCCGTCGTGGACCTGGAGGACGACTTCGACACGCTGCAGCGCCTGAAGGTGGAGGTCCCGGCGGGCATGGATAGCCAGCCGTGGGCGATCGCGCTGTCCAAGCCCCAGGACCCCAAGCTGGTGCTCGATGACGTGCTACTGTGGCTGGGGCGGGGCCTGCCGCCGTACCTTTGCGAGCAGCCCGAATGGCTGGCGGCGTTCGTGGGCTCCCTGAAGCCCGAGCAGATCAGCCTGCACGTGCCGCTCAGGAACCTGTCTCTGACCCAGGGAGGCACGTTCACGGTCAAGTTCGCCCTCGAAGCGGCGCCCCGGGCCAGGATGGCGGCTCTGCGGGCTGTGGCGCAGGACGTAGACTACCCCAACGAGGGTACATTCACGCTGAATGGCTCCAAACCGTACGCTTTTCCGCTGACCGGCGACGGCGGCTCGCTGCTGGTGACCGTGATGCTGAAGCCGGAGGACCTGCGGGCGGGGGAGAACGTCCTGGAGTTCAAGCACGACAACCGGGCCTCCGCCGCGATGGGACTGACGCAGATGGAGATCATCGCGGGCGACGAGATTCACCTGGAGGAAGCCTGGTAAGCGCCCGTCGCGGCGTCTCCCTGGCTTGTGTCTGCGAATAGGCCACGAAGCGGTCAGGCTCTTGACTTTCCGGCGAAGATTGTGTTACGTTTACCGTGGGAAGATAAGCAGGCCCCGTCGGCCATGGGTTTTGGCCCCGGCGGAGCCTCATTTGTGACGGCCTTCCGCACGTCAGCACGAAGAAGCGAAACCAACGTTCGCAGCACACATCGTTGCCCAAAGGGATGGTAGAGATGGCAACTCTGCGCCGTTCCCCTGTGTTCAGCTTTCTTTCGGCCCTGGCGCTGGGCAGCATCGTGCTGACCGCGCTGCTGCCCGGGCTGGCGTTCGGAGCTCCGCTGGTGGCGATCACGCGCCCGGTGCAGGGCGCGGTCGTGTCGGGCCAGATCTGGATTGATGTGGCCTTCAACGCCAGCAACAACCTCCCTGTCACCCGCCTGGAGGTCTACATTGATGACCAACTGGCGCGGGAAGTGGACCTGGCCCAGCCCATGCTGATGGGCCGCCAGAGCTTCAACTGGGATTTCAGCTACTCCTCCAACAGCACTCACAAGATCGGCGCCCGGGCCATTGACTCGGGCAACAACTCCGCCGTCGCTTCCATCTCCGTTCAGGTACAGAACGCCGCCGCCACCGGCCCCGATGTCATCGCTCCGGTCGTCCGCATCTACTACCCCGCCCAGGGCGCCAAGGTCCACGACACGACCGAGATCAAGGCCGAGGCCACGGACAACGTGGGCGTCGAGTTGGTGTACTTCTACATTGACGGTCGACTGCACAAGATGATGATGAACGCGCCGCCGTACGTGGACGCGTGGGACACCACCCGCGAGGTGGACGGCCTGCACGTCCTGGAAGCGGTGGCGGTAGACAAGGCTGAGAACGAGGCGCGCTCGGCGCAAGTGACCGTTGTGGTCGAGAACCGCAGCGCGACGGGGATGGCGCCCGGCGGCCCGGTGAAGACGCAGGGTTTCGGCTCGTCCACGCTCCCGACCGTGCCGCCCACGCCGGCGCCGATTGGCGTCCCGGCGCCCGCGCCCATAGCGCCGACGCTCGATACAGCGGCGGTACCGACGCCCAACCCGGCCCCGACGCCGGCGCCGGTCGTCACCAGTGAGCCGTCTACCGGGATCGCGACTGCCGGGACCGTGCCAACGCCCGCGCCGATCACTCCGGCTCCGGCCGTGACGGGGACCCCGCTGCCCAGCGTGCCGCCTACGCCGGCCCCCAGCGTCGACCGCGCACCGACGCCCATCGCGCCGGCCCCGGCCCCGCCGGTGAAGATCGTCACGGTGGCGCCGTGGGTCCAGCCGCCGACTTACGTCCCGCCGCCGCCGACCATCACGCTCCCACCCGTCGGCTCGTCCAGCCCCGTGGCTGTCGCCAGTGACCGCCAGTCCGGGCTCGCGCCGGCCATTCTCAGCGCCAAGACTGCCGCCGGGGGCGAGGCAGGCGTCCTGCCGCGGCCGGGCGTGGATGCCAGCCGCCCCGGCGCTACGGGCGCTCTGAGCACCGCGCCGAAGACCGAGGCGCCGGCGGGCGCCGCGACCGTCCCCACGACCGACGTGGCGCGGTCCGCGCCAGCGACGACTCCTGATACGGCTTCCGGCCCTGTGGCCATCAAGACGACGCAGCCGACGACCGCGGTGCTGCCGCTGCGCGCCGCCACGACGAGTGGCCTGCAGGCCGAGGCGGCCCTGCCGACCACCACGCAGCCGCGCCTGGCGCTCAGCTCGCCGGCATTGCCCGCCCTGGCCAAGACGACGGCGCCCGCCGGTGAACTCCGCACAAGTGCCGTCGGTCGCACGAGTCTACCCACCGGTTCGGTGGCGGCCGTCGAGAGCACCGCGCCCGTGAAGACCACCACCCGCCAGCCGGGCCTGGCGCCGCTGCCGGTACGGCCGTCGCGGCCCGCCGTCACGCGCGTCGAGCCCGTGGGCCCGGCAGTCGCCATCACCGCCAGCCAGCCCGTGGCCGTGCAGCCTGCGACGGTCCTGACCCCCGAGAAGACCGGCCCGGCCTCGGGGCTGTCACGCATCACCGTACCCAGCACGCCTGTCGCCGCGAAGCCGGCAGCGCCGAAGCCGGTGGCTCCGACGAAGGTCGCCGTCGGCGTCCGCCCGGCCGTGTCGCCGCTCATCACCGACGCAGCTCTGGCCGAGTACCGCGGGTTGCCGGTCCCGGCGTACCGCATGACGGCTCGCCTGCCTGAGAGTGGCGCCGCCCGCGTGGCCGCCGATGGACGCACCACGACCCCGGAGGGCACGATCGCCGCCATCCCGGTCGCCATCGCCAAGGTGCGCGACATCAAGATCGTGTTCGACGGCGAGGTCCTGTCGCTGCGGGCCACGCCCGAGACGCGCCGTGGCATCTCGCTCGCGCCGCTCCGCGAGATCTTCGAGCAGACCGACGGTGTGCTGTACTGGTTCCCGGTCGAGAAGCAGGTTCGCGCGGTCAACAAGGGCGTGGATGTGAACCTGAAGATCGGTGACCCGAAGGTTACGGTCAACGGTGAGCAGCGGGTGCTGCAGATCGCGCCGTACATCAAGCGCGGTCGCACCATGGTGCCGCTGCAGTTCATCGCCGACGTGCTGGACGTCAACATCGCCGTCAACAGCGCCACCGGCGACATCATGATCAGCAGCAATCAACTGTAGTCCCTGTCGTTTTCCCGGTACACAAACGGCAGCCCCAAGAGAGACCCTTTTGGGGCTGCTTTCACAACTTGTCCCACCCGGGAGGTGCAAGCCTCTGCCCCACCTCCCGCACTACAGCCATACCGGCACTCCATGCGGAGGATTGGCACATGACTCTCTTCGGGACTCAGCAGCTCAACAGCGCCGGCCATCTTGAGATCGGCGGCTGCGACACGGTCGAACTGGCGCGGCAGTTCGGCACGCCCCTGTATGTCGTGGACGAGGCTCTCGTCCGCAGCAACTGCCGCGAGTACAAGCGCGCTTTCGGCCAGCGTCTTGCCGCAGTGGAGATCGCCTATGCCAGCAAGGCGCTGATCACGACCGCGATCTGCCGGCTGATGTACCAGGAGAGCATGTCGCTCGACGTGGCCTCCGAGGGTGAACTGTACACGGCGCTGCAGGCGGGCTTCCCCGCCGAGCGCATCAAGCTGCACGGCAACTTCAAGAAGGAGAGCCTCATCCGCATGGCGCTGGCGCATGGTGTCGGGCGGATCGTGGCCGATAGCCTCGTGGAACTGGAGGAGATCTCGCGGATCGCCGGCGACATGGGCAAGACGGCGCACCTGCTGCTGCGCATCGCCCCCGGTGTGAAGGCCTCCACCCACGCGGCCATCCAGACCGGCCAGGAGGACACCAAGTTCGGCCTGAGCATTCGCGACATGGCGCGGCCGGGCATCAAGCTGGCCCTGGAGCTGCCCCACCTGCAACTGCACGGGCTGCACGCCCACATCGGCTCGCAGATTCTCGACACCGATGCCTTCAAGCGCGCGGTCGAGGTCTTCGTGGACTTCCTGTGCAGCGTGCGCGAGGAGCTCGGGTTCGCCTGCGAGCAGCTCGACCTCGGCGGCGGGCTGGGCATCCGCTACCAGGAGGACGACCGGCCGCCCAGCATTGACGAACTGGCCGCAGTGATGGCCGGCACGCTCACGGCGGCATGCGGGCACAAGAACCTGCCCGTGCCGGCACTGATTCTCGAGCCGGGGCGCTCGATCGTGGGCGAGGCGGGCACTACGCTGTACACCATCGGGGCCGTCAAGCACATTCCCGGCGTGCGGACCTACCTGTCCGTGGATGGTGGCCTGTCGGACAACCCGCGCCCGGTCATGTACGACGCGCTCTACCGGGCGACAATTGCGAACAAGGCGGCCCACGAGCACTCGGTCGAGGGCCTGCGGGTGTCCGGCGCGCACTGCGAGACCGACACGCTCATTCCCGAGATCACCCTGCAGTCGCCCGAGCCCGGGGACATCCTGGCGGTCTTCGGCACCGGCGCCTATAACCACTCGATGGCCTCGAACTACAACCGTTTCTGCCGCCCGGCCATGGTACTGGTGGCCGATGGCCAGGCGGACCTCATCACCCAGCGCGAAGAGCTGGCAGACCTGCTGCGGCAGGACGTCATGCCGGAGCGACTGAAGTAGGAGGGTCCCGCGTGGGCGCGCGAGCGAGATGCGGATTGCGCTGACGGAGCGAGTGGCGGCCGAGCATGCGGCACGCCTGGCGCAGATCGGGAGGCTGGCAGCCGAACTGGGCCTGCCGGCGTATCTCGTCGGCGGGCCGGTGCGCGACGCCCTCCTGTGGCGGGCGTCGCTGGACCTGGATGTCACCGTGGAGGGGGAGGCGGCGCCGCTGGCCGAGCGGCTTGCCGAGCACTTCGGGGGCCGCCTGACCGCGCACGAACGCTTCGGCACTGCCGTCGTGGAGATGCCCGGGTGGCATCTCGATGTCGCCACCGCCCGGCGCGAGACGTATCCTCAGCCGGGGGCACTGCCCGTCGTCGAGCCGGCTGGCCTGGAGGAGGACCTGCGGCGGCGCGACTTCTCGTACAACGCCATGGCGCTGCGCCTGGACCGCGACCCGGGGCTGTTGTGCGACCCGCTGCGCGGCTTCGCTGACCTGCGCGCGGGTCTGACGCGCGGGCTGCATGAGCGCACTTTCGTGGACGACCCGACCCGCATCCTCCGCGCGGGTCGCTATGCGGCGCGGCTCGGGTGTCGGCTTGAGCCGGAGACACGCGGCTGGCTGGACCAGGCCGTGGCCGCGGGGGCGCTGCGGACGGTGACCGGGCAGCGCCTGTGGGGCGAGTTGTCGCGGTTGCTCGCCGAGCCGACTGCCCCGGAGGCCGTGGGCCTGCTGGGGCGCTGGGGCGCGCTGGAGCGCCTGGGGCTCACAGGTTCGGGCAGCGTCGAACTGCGCGTGCTGCACGTGGCGCAGCGGGACCTGGGGCTGGGGGACTGGGACCGGGCCATGGCGGCGCTGGGGCTGCTGTCCGGGGCGTGCATGCCGCACCGGGTGACGGAGTTTGGTCTGTCGGCGGCGGAGGCGACGGCTGCCGGGGCGGCGGCAGAGGCGGTGGCGGCGCCCCCGCAAGGCGTCTTTGCACCGGGCACGAAAAATAGTACACTCTATGAGGCTCTGGCCCCGTTGGCGCGGGCGGCGCTGGCGGCGCTGTGGGTCCGTCTCCCGGCTTCGCGACCCGCGCTCGAGCGGTTCCGCAGGCTGGCGCCACAACTGGACATTGACGGCCACGTCCTGGAGGCCGAGGGGTTCACACCGTCCCCCGGGTTCAGGGCGGCGCTGGAGGCAGCCCGCCGGGCGAAGCTGGACGAGGGAGCCGACCGCGCGCAGCAGTTGGCGGCGGCGCGGCAGGCGCTGCAGCACTGGCAGGCCGAACACGGATTGTAGACTACAGATATGCTGTATCCCTTGTTGCGAGGCGAGATCGGTCTCGATGTGTTCCTGTCGTGGCTCCTGGCCATGGCGATCGGTCTCACCGTCCATGAGTTCTGCCACGCCAAGCGGGCCGACATGGCGGGGGACCGCACGCCGCGCCTCAATGGTCGCGTGACCCTCAACCCCCTGGCCCACTACGACCTGATGGGCACGACGATGCTGCTGGTGTTCGGCTTCGGGTGGGGCAAGCCGGTGCCGATCAACCCGCTGGCCTTCCGCCACCCGCGGAGCGACACGATCGCGGTGTCGCTGGCGGGCGTGGTCAGCAACATGGTGATTGCCGTCCTGGCGGCGCTGCCCATCCGTCTGGGCCTGTCGGGCGCATACACCATGCCGCTGGCGGTCATGGTGTACCTGAACCTGATCCTGGCGGTGTTCAACCTGATCCCGGTGCCGCCGCTGGATGGGTCGCACGTGCTGCAGATGCTGCTGCCACTGAGGCTCCACCGGCGGGTCGAGACCTTCTACGCCCGCAACGCCCAGTGGCTGTTCCTCGCCCTGCTGGCCCTGGTCTTCACCGGCATCGTCGGGTTGCCGGTACGGCTGTTGTTTGTGCTATTCACCGGATTGCCGTCCATCTAGCCGCGCGTGAAGGGGTAGACCTGCACTTGAGTGATGACCTGAAGGCTGTCGTACTGTGCGCCGGGGAGGGCACGCGGCTGCGTCCGTTGACCTTCTCCAAGCCCAAGCATCTGCTGCCGGTGGCGGGTAAGCCGCTGCTGGGGCACGTGCTGGACGCGCTGGCCGCTGCCGGAGTGCACGAGGTGGGCCTGGTGGTGGGCTACCTGGCCGAGGCAGTGCAGGGCTACGTGGGCGACGGCGAGCAGTGGGGTGTGACGGCCACGTACATCCGACAGGAGCACCCGCTGGGGCTCGGCCATGCCATCAAGCAGGCGGAGGGCTTCCTGGACGGGGCGCCGTTCCTGGTGTACCTGGGCGACAACCTGCTGGGCGACGGCATCACGTCTTTCGTGGATGACTTCCGCGCCGGGAACGGGGACGCGGCGCTGCTGCTCAAGGAGGTGCCGGACCCCCGGCGCTACGGTGTGGCGGTGGTGGATGAGCAGCGGCGGGTCACGCGCGTGGTCGAGAAGCCCGCCCAGCCGCCCTCGAACCTCGCGATCGTCGGCGTTTACGCCTTCCAGCCGATCATCTTCGACGCGATTGACAGCATCAAGCCCTCGCCCCGCGGCGAGCTGGAGATCACCGACGCCATCCAGCACCTGATCGAGCAGGATCGCGTGGTGAAGGCGGGCCTGGTGGCGGGCTTCTGGGAGGATGCCGGAGAGCCGGCGGCCCTGCTGGTGGCCAACCGCTTCTACCTGGACCGGACCGTCACCGAGACCCGGGTACCGCTGCGGAACGGCTGTACGCTGTCCGGACCGGCCAGCGTGGGGCCGGGAACGCGCATCACCAACAGCCGCCTGGAAGGCCCGTGCCTGATCGGCAGCAACTGCCACGTGGACAACTGCGTGATCGGGCCGTACGCGGCCATCGGGGACGGCTGCGACATCAAGGACAGCCGTGTCGAGGATAGTATCATCCAGCAGAAGTGCCAGATCACCGGCGTGGCGCTGCAGCACTCGGTGCTGGGTGAGCGGGTCCAGATCGGTGGCGGGGAGACCCCCGAACGCCCCCTGCACATGGTGCTGGGGGACATGGCGCAGATCAGGATGCTTTGATGGCCGCGACGACCACACGCAAATCCAAAGCCAAGCAGGCCGGCGAGCAGCCCCAACTGGCGCTCTTCAGCGGCTTCCCCGTGAGCATCGAGATCTTCGAGGGCCCGCTGGACCTGTTGCTGCACCTCGTCCGTCGTGAGGAAGTGGATGTGGCCGAGATCAGCATCGCCTCGATCACCGGCCAGTACCTGACGTACCTCCACACCATGGAGGAGCTGAACATCCACTACAGCGCGGACTTCGTCGTGATGGCCTCCTCTCTGATGCTCCTCAAGTCGCGCTGGCTGCTGCCCATCAACCCGGCCGGCGAAGCCGAGGAGGAAGTCGTCGAGGAGGCCGTCGAGGACCCCGAGGCGCAGTTGCACCGACGGCTGCAGGAGTACCGCCTCTACCGCGACGCCGCCGAGATGCTCGAGGAGTCCCACCGCCTGCGCAGCCGCATCTTCCTGCGCTCCGGCGACGAGGCCGAGATCGGCACCGGCTTCGTCAACCTGGAAGATGTCTCGGTGTTCGACATGATCGCGGCGGTGCAGGAGATGCTGCTGCGGGCCAAACCCGACCCGCCGGCTCGCATGCGCCGGCCAGCCGTGACCGTTGCCGACCGCATTGACGACATCCTGCTGCAGCTCACCGCCGAGAAGCGTCCGCTGGCCTTCAGCGAGCTGATCGTCATGCCGGCCACGCGGCTGTTCATCATCGTCACCTTCCTGGCGATTCTCGAGCTGGTGCGCCGCCGCCGGGTGCGCATCAGTCAGTCGCGCCCGATGCGCGACTTCGCCGTGGAGCTGGCGAAGGCGTAGGGCGCGAACCGGACCACTTCCTGTCAGACTGGTAGCCATCATGGATCGCGAAGAGAACGTGGGCGGGGCGCAGGTAGACGAGGGCACAGAGGCCCCGAGGGCCGACGACGCCGCGACGGATGCGGCGTTGGCCCCGGAACCTGACGCGACGCCGCCCCCTGCCGAGGAAGAGACGCCGGCCGACGAGGCCGCTGCCCCCGCTGCCGAGGCGGTGGAGCCCGAGGGTGCCTCGCCGGCCGACGAGGCCGAGGCGCCCGCCTCCCCCCCCGATGACGGGGAGTTGCTCTGCGCGCTGCAGTGCCTGCTGTTCGTTGCCGGGGAGCCGCTGCCTGTGGACCGTCTGGCCCAGGCGCTGGGGCAGGAGGTCACCGATATCCCCGGGCTGTGCGACCGGCTCAATGAGCATCTGGAGGGCCAAGGATTGCATGTGGTGCAACTGGCGGGGGGCTATGCCCTGGCCACACGCCCAGAGTTCGCCGACTACGTGCAGCGCCTGCTGGAGCCGGAGCCCGAGCGACTGTCCATCCAGGCGCTGGAGACGCTGGCCATCATCGCCTACCGACAGCCGATCACCCGCCCGGAGATTGACGCGCTGCGCGGCGTCAATTCCGGTGGCGTGGTGACCTCGCTCCTGGAGAAGGGTCTGCTCCGCATCAGGGGCCGCAAGGATGCGCCGGGACGCCCGTTCCTGCTGGAGACGACGGCACACTTCCTGTCCTCCTTCGGGCTGGGCGACCTGTCCGACCTGCCGCGGGTGGACTTGCCGGAGATCGGCGAGACGACGCAACAGCCGCGCGTGTTGGGCGAGGCCCTCGAGGAGTTGGCGGCGACTCAGGAGGAAGCGCCATCCGTACCCGAGCAGTAGTTCTCTGTTTCATCTGGATTGGTCTGGTGTGCCAGGTCCAGGCCGCGGAGAAGCCGGGGGTCAAGAAGCTGACGCCTCCGTTCGTTGCGGGGCGTCCCGCAACGAAGGGCGTCGCCGGGCAGCCGCCGGCCAAGGCGCCTCTGCCCCCCTGGAAGCCCGTGCCACCGGTGCGCGGCGCCGACCCGGTCCTGTCGGCCCAGGCGGCCATTCTCCTGGACGCGCAGACCGGCCAGGTGCTGTGGGAGCACAACTCCACAGCGCGCATGTATCCGGCCAGTCTCACGAAGATGATGACGGGGCTGCTGGCAGTGGAGACCCGGCGGCTGGAGCAGGTCCACTACGCCAGCGAGACCGCCGCCAAGACCGGGGAGAGCAGCATCGCCCTGCAGAAGGGCGAGGCGTTGAAGCTGCAGCAGGTGCTGCGCGCGGCGCTCATCAAGTCGGCCAACGATGCCACCGTGATGGTGGCCGAGAGTGTGGCGGGGTCGGTGCCGGCGTTCGTGCAGATGATGAACGGCCGAGCGCAGGCGATGGGCCTGACCGACACGCACTTCACCAACCCGCACGGCCTGCACGACCCGGACCACTACTCGACTGCGGCCGACCTGGCGCGGATCGCACGCCAGGGGATGCTCAACCCGACCTTCGCGCGCATCGTCGGCACCCGCGAGGCAGTCATCCCCTGGGCCGGCAAGCCCTGGATGCGCAAGCTCGTGAACCGGAACCGCCTGCTGCTGCGGTGGGACGAGTGCGATGGCGTGAAGACCGGCTACACCAAGCACGCGGGGCGGTGTCTGGCGGCCTCGGCGACCATGGACGGCTGGCGGCTGATCTGCGTCGTCCTCAAGTGCCGTGACTCCTGGAGTGACGCGGAGACGCTGTTGCGGTGGGGGCCTCTCAACTACCAGCGGCAGCGCGTGGCGGGGACCGGAGACACCTTCCGCGTGCCGGTGCGCCGTGGCGCGCGGCGCTCCGTGGAGGCCCGGCCGCAGGCAGACCTGTACGTGGTCGGGCGCTGGGACCAGACCGTCTCGACGGTGGTGCGCGAGGACGGAACCTGCGAGGCGCCGGTGGAACCCGGGCAGGTCGTGGGCCGGCTCACGACGACGACCGGGGCCTCGGTGCCATTGGTTGCCGCCGAGCAGGTGCCGCTGTCGCTGTGGGCGCGTCTGAGTGACGTCAAGGTACCGCAGGCCGGCGCGGGGCTGGTTGTGCTGCTGGCTGCAGGAGTGTTGCTGCATGGAGCGGGTGCAAAAACTGCTCGCACGCGCCGGCGTCGCCTCGCGGCGCGAGAGCGAGAAGCTGATCGCCCAGGGCCGGGTGACGATAGACGGACAGACAGCGCACCTGGGGAGTAGAGCCGACCCCGCCACCCAGGTCATCGCCGTCAATGGTAGACCGCTGCGCCTGGCGCAGGGCCATCACTACCTGGCTCTCCACAAGCCCGTCGGCTTCATCTCCACACGCCGCGATCCCGAAGGCCGCCCCACCGTCATGTCGCTCATCCCCGAGCGCCTGCGCAAGCTCGTCTACCCCGTCGGGCGTCTCGATGCCGACTCCGAGGGGCTGCTCTTCCTGTTCGACGACGGCGACCTCGCCAACGCTCTCACCCACCCCCGCTTCCATGCCGCCAAGCTGTACCATGTGCTGGCCGCCGGTAACATTGGCCCCAAGGCGATTGCCCAGCTGCGGAAGGGCATCGTGCTCGAAGACGGCCCCACGGCGCCGGCGCATGTCAAGGTGCTGTCACGGCTGGCCGACGCGACGGTGGTGGAGATCACGCTGCACGAGGGGCGCAAGCGCCAGGTGCGGCGGATGCTCGAAGCGGTGGGGCACCCGGTGCGGCGGTTGGTGCGCGTCGCCATCGCCAGCGTGGAGCTGGGCGACCTCCCGCCCGGGCAGTGCCGCGAGCTGACACCCGCGGAAGTGGAGCGGCTCCGACGAGCGGTGGAGGGACGGGGTGGAGACGGCGCGGGCAGAGGGGGCCAGCGGCAGTGACATGACCCGCGATCCCCTGCCGGCCATCCTGGAGGTCTGGCGCGCCGAGCCCGTGCACGAGCACGTGGAGTGGGTGGCGCGGGAGTTGGGGCGCCCGGTCTACCTCGTTGGCGGCGCCGTGCGCGACGCGCTGCTGGGACACCGGGTCGAGGACTGGGACCTGGCCGTCGTCGGGGCCAGCGAGGTCGCCGCACAGTTGACCGAGCGCACCGGGGGACGGCTGGTCAGCCTGCACGAGCGGGTGCCGTGCTTCCGCATCGTCCTCGACCGGCGTCGCCCCCGGTACTGCCTCGACATCAGCGAGCTGCGCGGCGACATCGTGACCGACCTGACCACGCGCGATGTCACGATCAACGCCCTCGCCCTCGAGCTGCCCTCCCACGCACTCCTGGACCCTCTGAACGGCCTGGCTGACCTGCAGCGGGGCGTACTGCGGGCCGTGTCGCTGGCGAACCTGCAGGCCGATGCTCTGCGCTGCTTGCGGGTGTACCGGCTGTATTCCGAGCTGGACTTCCGCATCGAGCCCCAGACCCGCGCCTGGTTGCGGCAGGTGGCGCCGCTGGCGCCGACGTTGCCGGGCGAGCGCCTGGGGGAGGAGATGCTCAAGACGCTGGTGCCCCCGCGCGCGACACAGGCGGTGCGGCTGATGGATGAGGACGGCCTGCTGGGCCACCTGATCCCGGAGATCGAGCCCACCCGGGGCGTCGGGCAGGGCGGGTATCACCACCTGGACGTGTGGGGGCACACGGTTGAGGTGGTGGCGCAGCTCGAGGAGATCATCCAGTCCCCCCGACAGCACTTCGCCCTGACGTGCCACGAAGTCGAGCGCTACCTGCAGCACGCGCGCCGAGCGCCGGTGCTGCTGTGCACGGCCCTGCTGCACGACCTGGCCAAGTCCGAGACGCGCACGCGCGATGCAGAGGGCTGGTGGCGCTTCTACGGCCACGACCACGTCGGCGCGGTCCTGGCCCGCAAGATCGGGCGCCGCTTCCGCATGCGGCGTCACGACCTGGACATCGTGTCGCTGCTGATCGCCAACCACCTGCGCCCCCTGCAACTGGCCGCCCTGGAGTTCCCGCAGGATGGCCGGGAGCCCCAGGAGATCACGCGGCATGCGCTGGTGCGGATGCTGCGGGCCGTGCACCCACACGGGCCCGGGCTGTTCCTGCTGGCGCTCGCGGATGTCCGCGCCTGCCGCGGACCGGCCACGATTCCCGCCCTCCAGGAGCGTCTGGCCGGAGTGCTCGACGGGATGCTGCAGCGGTACCTGGACTGGCAGCGGGAGCGGCTGGCCCCGCCACTGCTGACGGGCAGGGACCTCATCGCGGCGGGGTACGAGCCGGGCGAGCGGTTCGGCGAGGTGCTGGCGGCCGTGGAGGAGGCACAGATCGAGGACCTGGTGAGCACGAGGGCGGAGGCGCTGGCGTTCGCGCGGCGGATGCTGGGGGACGCGCCGTAGGCGCTACGGCAGGCGGATGCGCCCCTCCACCTGCGGCGCGACCGGCTGGTGGGCGCCGAGGTAGTCCAGCACGAGCTGACTGAGCAGCACCCCGACCATGCGCACATTCCGTCCCTGCGTGAAGGCCGTGTAGCCGTTGCCCCCCGAGGCCAGGAAATCCACCGTCGCGACCTTGTAGGTCTTGTCGGCCTGCAGCGGGCTCTCCCCTACCTTGATGTCCTCGGCGGCGCCGTTGCGGATGGTGAAGCTGAGGCCGGAGACCTGCAGGAAGCCCCCGTTGTCCTTGTCAGCAGTGCCCTTGGCGTTGAACTGCAGGACCTCGCCCAGAGCCTGGCCGCTCAGCTCCAGCGTGACCAGCTCGTTGTTGAAGGGCAGCACCGTCAGCAGCTCGCCCAGGGCGATCGGCCCGGCGTCTATGCCGGCGCGGATGCCGCCGCCGTTGACGAGCGCGACCTCGGCCTCGCCTCGCTCGCGCATGGCGTCGGCGATGAGGTTGCCCAGGTTCGTCTCACGGCTGCGCACCGCCTCACGCTCCCCCTCCAGCGGGCACCCCGCCTGCCCGACGACCTGCGCCATCCGCTGCTCCAGCTTCTCGGCGTACTGCTTGACGACGGCGGCCACGTCCTTGCGCTCCGGCACCTTCTCGGTCACCGGGCGCAGGAAGCCGCGATGCTTGACGATGCGCCCGTCCTCGACGTAGGCGTCGAGCTGGCCGAGGTACTGGCTGTACGCGCCGGCCTGGCAGATGAGGGTCTGCCCAACCTGGCGCGGCTGCTGCAGCACCGTGTGGCTGTGCCCGCCGATGATGACATCAATCTCCGGCACGGCCTCGGCCAACTTGAGGTCGCCCCCGAGGCCCAGGTGGGTCAGGGCGATGATGAGCTTCACGTTCCCGGGCAGGCGGGCGATCTGCTGCCGCATGGTCTGCGCGGGGCCAGTGAAGTCCACGCCGACGGTGTTGCCCGGGGCACTCTCGGTCTTGGTGTCCGGGGTGCTCAACCCCACGATGGCCGCGGTCTCGACGCCGAGCTTTCTGAGGGTGATGCCCGAGCCCGTCAGCATGGCGTTGTCCCGCATCACGTTGGCCGACCGCACCGGGAACCGCGCCTGCTCGCACCGCAGCAGCAGGTTGCCTATTCCGAAGTCGAACTCGTGGTTGCCCAGGGCCATCGCATCCGTCTGCATCAGGTTCAGGCAGGTGAAGTCGGGCTCGCCCTGGTAGACTGTCGAGAGCGGGGTGCCCTGGAGGATGTCCCCGGCTTCCAGCAGTAGCGTGGGGATGCTGTGGGCGCGGTTCCAGGCGCGCGTCTGCTCGACCATGGTGGCCATGCGTGCCAGGCCGCCCTTGCTGTGGCCGGCCTTGTCCGGGGCGTCGGGCAGCAGATGGCCGTGGAAGTCGTTGAAGTGCAGGAGGGTGACGTACTGGCCGGCGAGAGCCGGGGCGGTCAGCAGCAGCAGAGCAGCAAGGGCAAGTCGCATGGCGCGCATAGCAGTCACTCCCGGTTCCTGAGGTGGGCGCGTGACAGGCGCCCGCTCCCTACTTCCCGTTCAGCACGCCCGACACCAACATCAGCCCCCCGATGATCATCAGCGTTCCGACCACCTTGGCCACCGTCAGGGGCTCCTTCAGCAGCACCACCGCCAGCACCATCGCGATGACGGGATAGCTGGCCGTGAAGGGCACCACCCGCGAGGCATCGGCGTACCGGAGCGCGGCGTAGTATGCCTGCTGCCCCACCAGCGCCGCCAGGAGTCCGCCGCCCGCCAGTCCCAGCAGGTTCGCGGGGGCCACTTCCGACAGCCGCCGCAGCTCCGGCAGAATGCCCGACGCCAGCCCGAAGGCCCAGACCGCGACGGTGGCCACGGTCAGCCGCACCATAAGCCCTGCCAGCGGGCTCACCTGGCCGCCGCGCATGCCGAACTTGTCGCAGATCGCCGCCGCCCCCCACGCCAGCATGGCGATGACCGCGCCGATCAGTGCCTGCCGGTTCATTGCGCCCGTACCAACTCCCGGACCGCCGGCCAGAGCTGCGCGTAGATGCCGTACAGCTCCTCGTACTGCGCGTGCTTGGCCGGGTTGGGGTAGTATGACTCCTTCTCCTGCACCAGAGTCTCGGTGGCCTCGACGAGGGAGGCATACGCGCCGGTGGCGACGCCCCCGAGCATCGCGCCGGCCAGGCAGCCGCTCTCGCTCACGTTGGTCGTCACGATCTCCTTGCCGGTGATGTCGGCTTTGAGCTGCAGCCACAACGGGCTGCGGCTGCCGCCACCCGTGACGCGCAGCCGATCCACGTTCACCCCCGCCGCCGCCAGCGACACGATGTTCAGGTTGATCTCGTAGCAGGTGCCCTCCAGCAGGCCCTTCACGAAGGTCTTCTGGTCGCAACTGAGTGTGAGGCCGAAGATGCCGCCGCGGGCGAGCGGGTCCAGGTACGGCGTGCCGGAGCCGGCGAAGTACGGCACGGTGAACAGCTTCGTAGGCTCATCGGGCAGGTCGGCGAGGATGAGGTCGTACACGTCCTGCCCGGCCGCCTCGGCTTGCTGCTTCTCGGCGGCGCAGAAGTTGTCGCGGTACCACCGCAGGACGCTGCCGGCCGAGTAGTTGAAGGCCAGCGAGCAGTACAGGTCGAGGGCCACATGGGGGTAGCAGCAGTAGTTGTGGCTGCGCATGGCCTCGGTGAGCACGGGCTGGTCGAAGGCGACAGTGATGCACTCGACCGTGCCTATGCCGTCCACCGCCAGCCCCTCCTTGATAACCCCGGCACCGAGGGCGTTCATCGGCTGGTCGTGCCCACCGGCGACGACGACACAACCGGTAGGCAGACCCAACCCAGCAGCCACCGCGGCCGACAGCTCACCGACGACCTCGCCGGGCTTGATGGGGTCGGCGAAGAGGTCGGGAGTCAACGGCGTCCCCCCCCTGCCCCCCCCGGAAAGGGGGGGTAACGGCAGGCGTGGCGGCCCCTTCTGTTCCCCCCCCTTCAGGGGGGGGCAGGGGGGGGACGCCGCCTGCAACATCTCCTCCGACCACTGCTTGCGCACCACGTCGAAGGCCATGGTCCGGCCCGCGAGGGAGTAGTCGAGGCGCGGCTCCAGGCCCAGCTGGTAGTAGATCAGGTCGGGCCACAGCAGGTACTTCCAGACCTGCGCGTGGATGTCCGGGTGTGTCTGGGCCATCCAGACGATCTTGGGCAGCGTGTAGCTGGGGTGGGCAGGCATGCCGGTGATCTGGAAGATGCGCTCGGCACCCAGGGCCTCCTCGAGCGCCTGCGCCTGCGGCACCGCGCGGCTGTCGGGCGACACGATGCTGTTGTACAGGAACCTGCCGTCCTTGGCGATGGGCGTGAAGGTCTCGCCCATGGCCGAGATGCTGAGGGCGCGGACCTCCGTGTCGGCGGCTCTGGAGAGCCGCGCTCCAGCGGCGGCCTCGGCGATGACTTCCTTGACGCCCTGCCACACGCGGGCCGGATCCAGCTCGATCCACCCGGCTTGCGGGTAGATCTCCGGGTACTCGCGGTAGGCGCGGGCTAGCTGGTTGCCCTCGACGTCGAAGACGACGGCCTTGCAGCCGGTGCTGCCTACATCCAGGCCCATGAGTGCCATGCGGCGTCACTCCCTGTTGCGTGCTCAGTGCCGGTCGGCGGTGTTACGTTGTGCGGTTGGGGTATTCCGCCCGTGGGGCGAGGGGTCCTTCCGGGGAGGGCGAATCAGCGGGGCGACGGGCGGACGGACGGCAACGCGGGCAGGCGAGGCCGCCTGCCCTACTGTGGGATGAGGACGACTTCAGGCGCCCGACGCTAAGTCGCCGGCACCTGCACCCTCGCCTGCGCCTGGACGGGATTCTCGACGATGGTCTCCTTTTCGACCAGGCCGTCGCGGAAGTGGATGATGCGCTGGGCGTGCTGGGCGATGTCCGGCTCATGGGTGACGATGATGACCGTGTGGCCCTGCCGGTGCAGGCCCTGCAGGATAGCCATGATCTCTTCGCTCTGCGCGGTGGCGAGGTTGCCGGTCGGCTCGTCGCCCAGGATGATCTCGGGATCGTTGACCAGCGACCGGGCGATGGCGACCCGCTGCTGCTGCCCGCCGGATAGCTCGCGGGGCTTGTGCCCCATCCGGTCGTGCAGGCCCACCGCGCTCAGGGCCCTCTCGGCGCGTTCGCGGCGCTCGGCCTTGCTGGGGCGCGCGAGGCTGTACATCATCGGCAGCTCCACATTGCGGAGCGCCGTGGCATTGGATAGCAGGTTATAGGCCTGGAAGATGAAGCCGATCTTGCCGTTGCGCACGTGCGCCAGCTCGAACTGGTCCATGTGCGATACGTCAACCCCGCCGATCAGGCACTTGCCGGCGGTAGGGCGGTCCAGACAGCCGATCAGGTGCATGAAGGTGGACTTGCCGGACCCCGAGGGGCCCATCACGGCCACGAACTCGCCGGGCTGAATGGCCACCGTCACGCCACGCAAGGCCTCCACGACCACGTCACCCATGTGATACGACTTGTGCAGATCCTCTGTTGCGATCGCGGCCTCGGTCATGGCTGGGCCTCCGCCTCGGGCAGCGGCAGCGTGGCCATCTCTCGCTGCAGGGCGATGACCGCGACCTGGTAGTCGAACCGGGCGCGCACGAGGTCCGCCTCGGCGCTGGTGAGGTCCTGCCGGGCGGAGGTCACCTCGATCAAGATGCCGAGGCCCGCACTGTACTTGACCTCGGCGGCTTTGAGCCGGGCCGTTGCGGCCGTCAGGGCCTCCTCACAGGCCTTGATGCTCTCAGTGGTCCGCTGCAGCTCGATCAGCGCCGTCTGCACGGCCAGCGTCGCCTCATTGCTCAGGTTCCGCAGGCTTGCCTCACTGCCGGTCAGGTTGGCCTCGGCAGTGCGCTGGGCGGCGGCAGTGTAGCCACCGTCGGCCAGCGGCCAGGTGAAACCGGCGGTGAGGTCCCACGAGGAGTTGGCGTCGTCCCAGTCGGCGTAGTCCTGGGCGGCCTGGCCGGTGACTTCCAGAACGGGCCCACGCGCGGCCCGGGCCACACGCACGGCGGAGCGCCGTGCCTGCACGGTCGCGCGCTGGGCCTGCAAGTCCGGGCGCTTCTCCAGGGCCATGGCCACGGCGTCGGCCTCGGCCGGCACGGTCTGCTCGGCTCCCATCAGGGCGGGGGCAAGCTGCAGATCGGTCGTGTACGGCAGGCCCATGTCGGTCTTGAGGGTAGCCATGGCCGTCCGCACGGTGCTGCGCGCCTCGATCAGGCTCAGCCGCGCCCGGGCCAGGTCGTCATCCACGGTGTGGATCTCAACGGCCGCCACGGAGCCCTTCTCGATCTGCATGGCGACCTGCGCCCGGTGCTGCTCGGCATACTCCACGCCAGCCTTCGCGACGCCGACGAGTTCTGCGGCAGCCAGCACGGCGTAGTAGTCGTCGGCCACCAACTGGGCCACGCTCAGCCGCGTGTCGCCGTGCGAGGAGATGGCGGAGGCCACGTTGGCCTTGCTCTGCGCTACGCTGTCCTGCCGCCCGGTCTTCCAGAAGGTCATGTCCAGCGTCAGGCTCGCGTCATTGTCGGTGGCGCTGTTGCGGCCTCGTGAGCCGTGCAGGCCTTCGGCGGCACTGAGGCCAAGCTGCGGAGAGTAGCTGCTGCGAGCTTGACGCAGACTGTTGCGTGCCACGGCGACGTCCTGCGCCGATGAGACCAGTTGTGGGTTGTGAGCCAGGGCCGTGCGGATGCAGTCTTCGAGCGTGAACGCCTGGCCGGACTGCTGGGCGAACGCCGGCACGATACTCGCCAGCACCGCCAGCAGAAGAGCACTCAAGAGGGTTCTATTCATATCGCAACGCCTCCACAGGATCCAAATCTGCAGCCTTCTGCGCCGGCAGCAGACCGAAGACAACGCCGACCGCCGCCGCGAACCCGAACGACAGGAAGACCCACGGCGGCGACACGGCGCTATTGAGGCCGAACAAGCGCACCGTGAATGCGGTGCCGATGCCGAAGACGACCCCGAGCACCCCGCCGGCGAGGCTGAGGGTCATGGACTCGATGAGAAACTGCAGCATGATGTCGCGCGGGGTGGCCCCCAGCGCTTTGCGCAACCCGATCTCGCGCGTGCGCTCGGTCACCGACACCAGCATGATGTTCATGATGCCGATGCCCCCGACCAGCAGTGACACGATGGCGATGGACGAGAACAGCAGCGTCATGATCTGGTTGGTGGCCTCAGCGCTCTGCACGATGTCGGCGGCGGCCATGATGCGGAAGTCGTTGTCGTCGCCGTCCTTGATGCGGTGCCGCTGGCGCAGCAGGGCCGTGACCTCGGCCTTGACCTGGTTCGCCCGTGACATGTCGGCGGCCAGAGCGGTGATGCCGTTGACACTGTCCTTGGCCCCGGTCATGCTGCCCACCAGCCGGTAGATGGCTGTGTTGATGGGGACATAGACCGTGTCATCGGGGTCGAAGGGGCCGGTGGAGCCCTTCTCATTGCAGACGCCGATGATCGAGAAGGTCATGCCCTTGAGCCGGAGCGACTCGCCGACGACATACTCGCCCTTGCCAAACAGGTTCTCGACGACCGTGGGCCCCAGTACGGCGACCTTGCGGCGGCGGCGGCTCTCCTCGGCAGTGAAGAAGCGTCCCTGGGCCATGGTGAGCTTGCCGACGTCCAGGTAGTTGTCGCCCACACCTTGAACGCTCGTGCTGGTGTTCTGGTTGCCAGCCTGCACCTGCATCGAGGAGCTGACCTGGGCCGACACGGCCGTGACGCCGGACACCTCTTTGCCGATGGCGGTAGCATCCTCCAGGGTGAGCGTGGCGGCCGAGCCCATGCCGCCCCCGATCGCTCCCCGCCCCTGGCCGGGCATGATGCGGAGCGAGTTCGTGCCCATCGCCTCAAACCGGGCCAGGGTGGCGGCCTTCGCCCCGGCGGTCAGCGACACGGCGCCGATGACCGCACCCACGCCGAAGATGATCCCCAGCATCGTCAGCGCCGAGCGCAGGCGATTGGCCAGGATCGCCTCGAAACAGAGCTGAACAGCTTCCCAGACCGACATTACGACTTCTCCTTCGTCCGCCCTTTACCCTACTTCGACGATGACTTCAGGAACCCGCCGCCCATGCCTGGCGGCGGGCCACCCATGTCGGAGCCGGTGTTGGCGCCGAGCTGCGGGAGGATGACCTGATCGCCCTCGTTCAGGCCCGACACGATCTCGGTGGTCTCATCGCCCTCCAGGCCGACCTCGACCATCACGACGCGCGCGGAGGGATCGCCGGGGATGGTCACGGTGGTCTTGCCGTCGCGCTGCCGGATGGCGCGCGTCGGGAGGGTGAGCACGTTGGTGCGCTCGCCCACCAGGAAGGTGCAGGTGGCGCTCAGGCCCGGCAGCAGACGCTTGTCGTGGTCCAGGACCTCAATCTCCACCGGCACGGTGGTCACGTTGGAGGTTGTCGAGGCCTGCGGGTCCACGCGGGTCACTTTGCCCTTGAGCACCTTGTTGGCCACGGAGTCGACCTCGATCTCCACCTGCTGGCCGACGGAGATGTCGGCCAGGTCGGTCTCATCCACGTCCACGTCCACGTACATGGCGCTCAGGTCGCCCAGCGTGACAATCGAGGTGCCTTCGGACACGCCCGACCGCCCGGAGTTGACGATGGTGCCCTCTTCCACATCCTTCGAGAGGATCACGCCATCGCGGGGGGCGGTGATGGTGGTGTAGCTCAGCGTGGTCCGCGTGTCGTTGACTTCAGCGGCGGCCTTCGCCAGTTGCGCGCGCTGGCTCACGACGGCCTCGGCCTTGACCCGCACCTGCATCGCGTCCGCCTTGGCGTTATCGAGCGCGGCCCGCGCCTTCTTGACGGCCTGACGCGACGCCGCCAGCTCCTCCGCCTGATCCTGGTCCAGGGTCGCCCACTGGCGCTGGGCTGACGCCAGGTCGGCCTGCGCTTGCTGCAACTGGGCCTCCGTGGCGCGCTTTTCGGAGCCCTGGTCGTCATCGAGCGAGGTCCACTTCTTCTGTGCCGCGGCCAGAGTCGCCTGCGCCTGGTCCACGTCCGCCTCGGCGGCGCGCAGCTCGGCGGCCTGGTCGTCAGCCACGGTCCGCACGACTTCCTGCGCCTCGGCATAGGCAGCGCGAGCGCTCTCGCAGGTGTCCTCGGCCGTCTCGAGGCTGCTTTGCGACAGGTAGCCCTTCGCGTTCAGCTCGCGCGAGCGCTTGAGTTCCTTCTCGGCCACGGACAGGGCGCTCTTGGCCTTGTCCAGGGAGGCCTTGGCCTGCACCGACGCCTGTGGGTGCTGGGCCTGCTTGAGGCGCTTGACGGTCTCCTGCGCTGAGCGCAGAGAGGCCTGCGCCTGGTCAAGGCTGGCCCGGGCCGAACTGCGGGACACCGGGTGGGTGGAGACGTTCATGCGGCTGAGGTTCTCCTGGGCTTCACGCACGGAGGCTTGCGCCCGGTCCAGGCTCGCGCGGGCATCGGCCCGATCGCGAGGTTGCGTGGAGGACTGCAGCCGCTTGAGGTCGGCGACCGCGCTGTCGTAGGCCGCCTGGGCCTGCGCGATGGTCGAGCGCGTCAGGCGGGGCTGGGCCTGGGCTTCGGCCTGGGCCTGCGACAACTGCGCCTGGCTGCTCTGCATGTCCGCCACGGCCTGGCTGTAGGCGGTCTCGGTGTTGGTGGGGTCAATCTTGGCGATGAGGTCGCCCTTCTTCACCTTGTCGCCGACGTCCACCGCCAACAGGATGACCTTGCCGCCCGCGTCGGATTTGACGTCCACGCTCGTGAGCGCCTTGAGGGTGCCGTCGGCGGTGACGGTCCGCCGGACCGAGCCCCGCTCGACCTTCACAAGCTGCGGCGCCGCCGTCTTGGTGCGCTTGGCGTTGCGCTGGCGTACGACCAGTACCGACGCTACCACCGCCACTACGACGACAATCCCGACAACCAACAGAATGCGCTTTCTCATGTTCTCACCACTCGTCTGACGTTCGCGTTGTACTGCGGCGGCGGTCAGCGCGTCGGCGCCTTCGGTGGAGCCGCTGCCTTCCGACGTTCGGCGTATTCGCGGGCAGCTTCGCGCAACAGGGCCAGGCTCTCCAGTACTCGCTGCAGGTCGTCGTCGCTCAGCCCCGACAACATCTCACTGACCCGTGCTCGCTTCTCCTGGCTGTGCCGCTCATGGTTGTGGCGACCCTTGGCCGTCTCGCTGACCCGCACGACTCGCCGATCATGGGGATCCGGCTTCCGCCGGACCAGTCCGTGGGACACCAGGCCATCCACCAGCACTGTCACCGTGCTCGGATGCAGTTGCAGCGCCTCGGCGATCTCCGACATGGTGGGGTTCCCCAGGTGGGCGATCGTGTGCATGCAGTGCATCTGCCCCATCGTGATGTTCAGCTCACGGCTCGGCGGGGTCTCCGGACGGAGGGCCTTGCCAAAGATGTCATGGAACAGGTCATCTATGGCGGCGATGCTCTCATCACGCGACTTCGCAGCCATGGCTTCCTCCTATGCTTGTATACCTAAATATTACATCACTCAAACTATTTTACGGAACAATTAGTTCCCTGTCAACGTCGGATCTGCGTCGGAACCCAGCGGGGCACTGCAGTACGCTCCGGGGGTGGGCAGGCCGTCCCCGGTACAGAGACGTTCCGCCGGCAGGGAAGGATTCCCTGCATTGGGCACACGCCACTGTAGCGGCCACCGCGCCCTCGGGGCACCCGCGGCCCCGTCGTTCCGAGGCACACAGCTTCCAGACGCGCGGAGTCCAAGGAGGACGGACGTATGAGCAGCAGACGCATCGTGATGACCGGAGGAGTCGCACTCGTCGCACTGGGTCTGGCCGTACTGGCTCTGGCCCAGCCCGGGGGATTCGGAGGCCCGCCGCCCGGTGGCGGCGGAGGTCGTTCCGGCGGTCCTGGCGGAGACATGCAGGCGATGAACTACCTGGAGAAGGCCTGGACTGCCGTCTCGTTTCAGCTGGGGTGTACCGCCGAGCAAGTGGGGACACTCAAGCCGACCTTTGCCGCCGAACTGACTGCCCGGGATCAAGCCGTCGCGGAGGCGATGAGAGACCGCGACATGGAGGCGATGCAGAAGGCGCAAAGCGCGTGCAAGAGCAACCTCAACGCCAGGCTCAAGGAGGTGCTGTCTGACGACCAATGGCAGAAGCTGCAGAAGCTGACCAAGCCCCTCGGTCCCCCGACGGAGGGCTAGCCTGTTCCCCCGCCGCCCGGCCGGTCCACCGGCCGGGCGGTCCCTTCTCAGACGCAAGCCCCCCCCGACGGCTACGCCAACCCCAACTCACTCGCCCAGTAGTCGCACACCCGGTCGGTCTTCGCGACCGCTGCCCCCAGGTACTTGGCCGGATCGCGCAGGACCGCGCGCTGCGCGTCAGTCAGCTTTGTCAGCCACGGCTGTACCTCCGCGTCGGCGAAGAGCACGTCCTCGAGGGGGCGGCCTTCCTTCTGGGCCTGGAGGGTCAGCTTGCGCATCGCCTCGTGGGCGTCGGGGTGGCCGAGCGCCGCGAGCAGGATGTAGGCGGGCTCAGCCGCCACCATGCCCTGGGTCAACTCGAAGTTCACGCGCATCCGCTCCGGGTCGGACACCAGCTTGCCCATGGTGCGGCTCAGGCGCCGCGCCGACGAACATAGGGCCACGATGACCTCCGGCACAAAGCGGCCCGAAGCGGAGTTCGTCAGGTCGCGCTGGTGCTCGGAGAGCTGGTCCATGTAGACCGTGACCATGCGCGGCATGAACTGCTTCCACATGCTCTTGACGTTCTCGAAGTTGATCGGGTTGCGCTTGTGGGGCATCGTGGACGAGCCGACCTGGTCGGCCGCGAAGACCTCCCCCACCTCCCCGATCTCGGTGCGCTGCAGGTGGCGCATGTCGTCTGACAGGCACGCCAGCACGCCCAGCGCCGACACGAGCGCATGGACGTAGTCGGCGACGAACTCGGCCTCGACGATCTGCGTGGAGTGCATCGAGGGCAACAGGTCCACTTCCGCGAGGACCTCGCGCTCGAACTCGATGGGGTCATCGAAGCACAGGCTGGAGGCGTTGTAGGCGCCGACCGCGCCGCTGATCTTGCCGCGCATGTCGGCGGCGGCGCGCTGCAGCGCCTGGATACGCCCGCCCAGCCGGCTGACATACTCGGCGACGGCGAAGCCGAAGGTGATGGGCACGGCGTGCTGGCCATGGGTGCGACCCATCTGCACCGTCTCGCGCTCCCGGCGGGCGAGGGCGATAAGGGTCTCCTCGAGCTTGAGCAGATCGGGGATGACGACCTGCAGGGCCGCTTGCTTGAGCCGCCAGGCCGTGGCCGTGTCCACGACATCGAAGCTGGTGAGGGTGAAGTGCACGTACGGCCGGGCGGCGTCGCTGACGCGGGCCTGGATGCTGTTGACCAGCGCCCGGGTGTTGTGCTGGATGCGGGCCTCCTCGGCCGCGACTTCCTCGGGCGTGACCTGGGCGGCGGCGGCGGCGACTTCGTCGGCCACAGTTTCCGAGCAGATGCCGCGCCGAGACAGCACGCGCGTGGCGGCGGCCTCGACCATCGCTTCAGAACGCACACGCCCACGCTCGGTCACGAAGGGATCGAGGGCCTGCTGCAGCTTCTCGTCCTGGCCGTAGTAGCGGAAGTCGAGGGGTGAGACATTGTCGAAGATGGTGCGGTCGGGCATGGGGGGCTCCTCTATGAGTCGGCGGGTGCCGCGCCGTGTGCGGCGGGCCCCGCC